>CAYNNW010000008.1:6815-15493 GCA_964398435.1 uncultured Gaiellales bacterium
GGCTTGGACGGCGCCACATTCGTCAACGTCGTTGCGTCCACCGAGCCACCGTCGGTGTAGTTGCCGGCGGGATCGTAGGCGATGACGCGGAACGTATAGGTCGTTCCGGGTGTTAGATTAAGAATCGTCCTAGCCGTAGTAGCACCCGACACGGTCGATGCGTTGACGTATGTGCCGCCACCGTTGGTGCTCTTCTGGATCAGGTACTTCTCAATTCCATTGTCATCGGTCGCCGCATCCCATGACAGCACGACCGAGCCGTAGCTTTCATCCTGCGCCACGAGGTTGGCGGTGAATGTTGGGGCGACGAAGTCGTTGATCGCACTGATGAACTGATTGTCTTCATGCCCAACATTCCAGTGATTTGTCAGGTATCCGCTCGATGGTGCGGGGTGAAAGTACGAGTCGGCATCGCAGTCAAACTGCAGTGTTGGGCAGACCGATCCGTTGTATGCGGCCTGCGGACCACCGTCGTCGTAGCACATGATGTCCTGGCCGTCGTTGCAGTGACCAGCGCCCGATGTATCAGGAGCGGAATCCTGTACCGCCCCCATGTTGTGCCCGGCCTCGTGGAGCAGCGTTTCCCATCCGGGCAACACCGGCACACAGTTGCCGGAGAAGTCTTCTTGCGAGTTGTAGTTGATTGCCAGGTTTTGACCATCGTTGATTGGATTTGCGACACCCGCAGTGTCCTGATTGGGCGCGCTACCCTCGCCCAGGATGCCACACCCCGGTGTGCCCTCGTAGAACACCAGTAGATTGGCTTTGCTCGGACTACTAAAGTAGCCCAGCCCCTGCAGGCCCGTATAGACCGATGAGAATGTCTCATTTGCCGACGGTGCCGGCGGAACCACAACCGATGCAATCGCAGCCTCACCGGCCCCGTCACATTTGACCTTGATTCGGCGCATCGACCCAGGCGATACGCGGCCGGCCTCTTCATTAACGAAGGCGCTCATTTTGTACACAGCTGTACGGAGTGCCGGAATTACTGTGGCACCTCGATTCGTGGCACCCGTGGGCCGCACGTAGAGCACCTCGAAGTGCTGTTCAGTACTCGGGTCTGACACGCACGAAATATCGTCCTTGTCCGGAGAGGCAAATGATGCCCGTGTCGTCAATGCTCCGACCGCCCCACCGCGAACCGCGGCCCGCGCAGTCCGCATTGGATCCTGAAAGTCTGCACCATGGGTAACGACTGAACCGCCGCGAGAAAGGTTGATTCGCCAGAGCCCGCCCTTGACGCGACACGCATGTCCTGACGCGCGCAGCAGAACGGTCCGACGACAACGAAGCGTCTTTGAGGGGAGGGTCGATGCGCGGGCTGGATCGCGAGCCATGTCGTAGTTCGAGGGAATGCGCGCTGCAGCGGGCATGGGATCACCTGGCTTGAGGCCAGCAATCAGCTTGCGTGCTGCGTGGTCGTGGCCACCGTGTGCAAGCGCCGGCGCAGCGCCAGCAGTCAGGACGCACAGAGCGGCGGTGGACAGTGTGAGCGTCAGCGCTGCAACGCGCCGAACAATTCGAGTTCTCCCCATAGCATACGTATCGTCCTGCAAGCCAGGCAGCTTGAGTAAACAGATCGTGAAATCGGGGAACCCCGCTTTGCCACTGACACCGCGAAGGCTGGCTCCCTGCGCTGGTCGGCAGCGATGCTTCGCTCAGTGGCTGCTATCGCGCTCGATCAGCCGCAACGTCCTGTCGCAGTGCGAACGCCGCCGTCAGGGCCTCGTACGCCGCTGCACGCGCCTCGAGAGTGTGGTTCCAGACCTTGGCGAGATCGGAGGAAGACAGCGCATACGATGTCTCGCGCTGCACCGCGTCGAGGTGCGATTGCACGACCTTGACCGCAGAGCGGTACGGCGGCGGTACGGCCTTCGAGACGTCGAACAGTACCTGTGTACCGTCAGCGGCCTGTTCGTGCGCGGCATACAGGTACCGCCGCGCTTCTGGCAGCCCCCGATCAATGAACCGCTGTCGAGCCACGTCGGGCGGATCAGCCCGCAAGGCCAGGGCAATGTCGATCTGGCGAAATACGTCCGAGGCGCTGTGGACCACGGTATCGACGTGTCCGTCCAGCATCAGCTGCGCGCGACTCGGTGAGATGGTGATTGGCATGAGGATGCTCCCGTTAGCTACCCGTGGCCTCACCGTATAGACCGTCAACTCTCGTCGGGGCCACCGCTGTGCATGGCGGCCCCAATTGTCAGCGGCTGGCCGCTTGCTCACTCACCGTCAAGCGTAGCAGCGGCCTCCAGCCATTCACTTTCCAGCTGTTCGCGCTGGCCGACCAGGTCGGCAAGCTGTCCGGTCAGCTCCGCGAGGCGTACGTGGTCGTGCGCCGCGGCTGCCATCTGTTCGTGCACCTCTGATTCCGCGGCCTGTGCCTTGCTGATTGCGCGCTCCAGGCGGGCGGCCTCCTTGCGGGCGGCGCGAACGACGGCATTGCGCGGCGGGGCGGCGGCAGGGCCGCGCTCGGTGGCGGTGGTATCGGCCGGCGACGCTTCGTGCGAATCAGCTGCCCGGCCAGCCAGGTACTCGTCGATGCCTCCGGGCACGTGCCTGAGCGCACCGCCTGCCTCGATCGCATAGACGTTGTCGCAGACGCGCTCGACGAAGTATCGATCGTGGCTGACGACCACCAGGGTGCCGGGCCAGCTGTCGAGCAGGTCCTCGAGCGCCGTCAGCGTATCGATATCCAGATCATTGGTCGGCTCGTCGAGCAGAAGCACATTGGGTTCATCCATCAGCAGGCGCATCAGTTGCAGACGCCGACGCTCGCCACCTGACAGATCCTTGACCAGCGTTCCTGCACGGGCGCCCGCGAATCCAAATCGTTCACACAGCTGTCCGGCAGTCAGGCGCTGCCCGTCACTTGTCGTGGTCGAGCGGCGAACCGACTCGAGTGACTCGCGAACACGAACATCACCGGGGATCTCAACCGCGTGCTGCGACAGGTGGGCCAGGCGCACCGTCGAGCCATATTCAACGCTCCCCGACGTCGGCTCAAGCTCACCGGCAAGCACCTTGATCAGCGTCGACTTGCCGGTGCCATTGGCACCAACCAGGGCAAGCCGGTCTCCCGCACGGAACCGCCAGGTCAGATTGTTCAATAACGGGCGATCATCGAACTGCACCGACACATCGATCGCATCGATGACCTTGTCGCCCAGCCGCGACGACGCAAACCGCAGCAGCTCGACCGAGTCTCGCGGTGGCGGCTCGTCTGCGATCAGGGCGTTGGCGGCTTCGATTCGGAACTTGGGCTTCGAGGTTCGGGCCGGTGGGCCCCGGCGTAGCCAAGCAAGCTCCTTGCGGATCAGCTGATTCCGGCGCGCATTCTGCGCAGCAGCAACGCGCTCTCGCTCAGCGCGGGCCAGCACATACGCGGAGTAGCCACCCTCGTACTGGTTCACCTGGGCGGCATCAACCTCCCATGTCTGCGAGCAGACAGCATCCAGGAACCAGCGGTCGTGCGTGATGACCACGAGTGCACCCCGTCGCTGGACGAGGTGCGTTGCCAGCCAGTCAACCGCGTCGACGTCGAGATGGTTGGTTGGCTCATCCAGCAACAGCAGCTCCGCATCGTCGAGGAGCAGTCGCGCCAGCGCGACGCGGCGTCGCTCACCGCCCGAGAGCTGCGCGATGGGAGCATCCAATCCGCGCGGCAGCATCCGCAGATCCACGCCGCCGAGCAGGCCGGCCAGCACCGAGCGGAATGTGCGATTGGCGGCCCATTCGTGATCGGCAAGGCCGCCGACGAGCTCCTCGCGTACCGTGCTCTCGGAGCGCAGGTCATCGGTCTGACCGAGCCGCGCACTGGCCAACCCAGTTGCCTGCACCACCACCCCGGAATCTGGGGGCTGATCACCGGCAAGCAGCCGCAGCAGCGTGGTCTTGCCCTCGCCATTGCGGCCCACGATGCCGATTCGGTCACCGGCACTCACGCCCAGTGAGAGCGAGTCGAGCACCACCCGATCGGCATACGACACCGTGGCGGCGTTGAGATTGACGAGGTTGCGGGGAGGTGTTGCCACTGCGAGGGGCATGATATGCCGCGCCGCGCATGGGCGAGGCTCACTGGCTCCGCCACTACCTCGCCAAAGCGGCTCCGCCACCACTGCGCTCGAGTGGCTCCGCCACTACTGCGCTCGAGTGGCTGCGCCACTACCTCGCTTCGTTCGGAAGGAATCGAGTAAACTCGATCCTTCACTCACTGCGCTCGTAGTTCAGGGGATAGAACGTCGGCTTGCGGAGCCGAAGGTCGGAGGTTCGAATCCTCCCGAGCGCGCTACTTCCCGGCTCGCTCTCGCAGCGGTCGCAGCAGCGCCAGCAGCTTCGCCGCAAACGACCGCTTCTCGCCCTCGCTCTGCCGCGCCAGCTGCTGCATTTCCAGCGCAGCCCCATGCGCCGCAACGCCCGCTGCCGCCGGTTCCCGGCGAGACAACTCCCAGGCGACCGCCCGCTCGAGCTCATCCGCATCGAACCAGATCCCGTGCGCATCACAGTGGTCGAGAACTACTTCTGACCACTCGGCGTGCACGCGGAGATCCATCATTTCGTCGCAGACGGGGCACGGCCGCTCCTTCGCTCGCAACTCATGACGAACCGTCGAGTCGCCTGCGCGACCGGCCAGGCGCTTGACCATCGTCTCGCGGTCGACCCTGGCAGCTGCCACGACCTGCTCGAACTCGCCACTGTCCAGCCAGACACCGTGCCCAAATGGGCATGCATCGACTGCAACACCGTCGACATCGCGTTCCATCAGTGTTCGCGTACATGAGATACAGCTCTTGACCATGCAGACGCGGTACCCGCTTGCGATCGACTCCAAGCACCCGCGCCCGCGACTGCCGGAAACTCGTCCGCGGCGCTCACCGATACAGTGGCATGGGCGTTATTGGGGAGGGCATTACGCCTGCGCTGGTCCAGGACCTGAAGCAGGTAATTCGCGCTGGCTGCGCTGAGATGCGTACAGCCGTGACCACGGATGCACGCCCGCTCACCCTGTCCGCACGCGATATCGCGCCGCTTGGCGCTTCGGCTGCCGCGAAAGCCGAACATGCCGCCAGACAGATTATTCCCTGGACGAATGACAGTCGCTGTGCAGCGCGGGCCGCGTATACCGCCTGGCTGCTGGACTCCGCCGCAGGGCCCAGCGGTGCTGCACGTGGAGCTGCAGACGCGTGGCGTGGGGCGGTGGCGATCGTGTCCGGCCCATTCCGATCTGCGCAGCATCTGCCCGCCGCAAGCAGCTGGAAGTATCACGCGCTTCCTGTGTACCGAAGTGCTCCGGGAATCGGAATCGAGGGCCTGATGGCGATCGATCCGCTGATTGCGCCAAGCGGTCGGCCGATGACCCTTGCCCGGGCATTGGAGCGCCTCGGCGCCGACCCCACGAGCGTACGGTTCCATGCGCCACTCGCCCCCTGGGACGGCGTCACCCGTGACGAACGGGTTGTGGACGGCATCGAGGTTCGACTGATTGACACACTTGATCAGATTTCCCACGCCGGTCGAATTCCTCCCGATGTGTACTCAGCTACGCACTTCGCCCACGTACCTACGGTGCGCCCGGCGGATCGAACTCCGTACCTGATGAACGGCGAGATCCTGGCTGACAACAGCGATCAGCACACACTTTTCTAACCTGCTCCCACTGACAGTTAGCACCTGGCGCGGTGTCAGTCGTGCTGAATGGGGAGCGACAGCCGTAGGGCGGTGTGCTCGCAATGGGGGGTAGTGCGCGTGGGCAAGCGAAACGGACATTCCAACGGCAACGTCCTGTTGATTGCCGCCATCGTGGCACTCCTGCCGCTGTCGGTCGTGGGAGCCATCTCAAGTCTCAGCAGCAATGTCCGCACTGCCCCGGCGGCCACAGTCGCTACCGCTGCACCACCGCGCCCTGCTCGACCGCGCGCAGCAGTGGCTCGAATTCGGTCGAGCTCGGTCAAGATCACCTGGACGAAGGTTCGACGAGCGCGGCGCTACGAGGTGCGTATGCGCCGCACGGGCAAGTCGTGGGGTACGCCTCGCAAAGCCCGCGGTCGAAGCGCCCACGTATTCCACAAGCTTCACCCTCGAACCAACTACCGCTTCCAGGTACGCGCCTGCCGCGGCACCACGTGCGGACGATGGTCGCGATCGGTGCGAGCCCGCACGAAGCGGCGCGCATTCGTAAGCGGCGATGTTGGCGGCTGCGCACTGTTCCCGTCATCAAACGCCTGGCATCAGGACATCTCGAAGCTGCCGCGCAATCCGCGGTCCGATGCCTGGGTGCGGTCGATCGGTTCGAACTCCACGCTGCACCCTGACTTCGGCTCGAACATCGATTATGGAATCCCATTCGTTGTGGTGCCGTCGGGGCAGCGGCGCGTGCCGATCGAGTACACGGCCTATGGGGACGAATCAGATCCCGGCCCCTTCCCGATTCCGGCAGACGCCCCGATCGAGGGCGGCGCAAGCAGCGACGGCGATCGGCACGTGCTGGTCGTTGAAGGCGCTCCCACCTGCCGACTATTCGAGCTGTACCGCTCGTTCGCACAGAACGGCGGGGGTTGGAATGCCGACTCGGGCGCAACCTGGGATCTGAGCTCAAACGCACTGCGACCCGACGGTTGGACGAGCACGGATGCCGCGGGCCTGCCAGTGCTGGCTGGGCTCGTCCGCTACGACGAAGTGAAGGCGGGCCACATCGACCATGCCATTCGATTCACCGTCGAGGACTCGCAGGCCGGCTACATCACACCGGCCCGACACCTGGCGTCTGACAACAGCGACCCGAACCTGCCACCGATGGGTGCCCGATTCCGCCTCAAGAGCAGCTTCGACATCTCTGGCTACCCCGCCGATGCGCGGGTCATTCTGAAGGCCATGAAGACCTATGGGCTTATCGTGGCGGACAACGGCGGTGACTGGTTCTTCCAGGGCGCAAGCGATTCACGCTGGAATGACGAGACACTCAGCACCCTGAAGGACGTCCCAGGCTCTGCATTCGAGGCAGTCGACAGCGGCCCGGTGAAGCACTGATCGTCAGTCGTCTTCAGCGACGGGCGGCTTGGGCCGCGACAGATCAACGCCACGCGAGGCCGAGCGCGCTGCATCGCCGGCCGGCATGGTCGAGGGCGACACGAGCCGATCCGACGGGTGAAGCGGTGCCGCCCCTCCGCCGCGCCCCGACCCTCCGGAATCCGGCACCAGAGATGCGGGCCGGTTCCAGGGGGGATCCTCGGCGAACGGCGGGCGCTGTCGAAAGCCACGCTCACGCACGACATACGTCTTGGACATCATGTCGTGCCAGGTACGCCCCTGATTGTCATCAAGCATCCACAGATATCCGAGGAAGACCGGAATCTGCGAGATCTGCTTGCCAATCAGTTCGCGAAGGATCACCCAGCCAAAGCCGGGTCGATTGCCATCGAGGCCCGTCACGCGCAGCCCGAGCATGCGCTTTCCGGGCGTGCCACCCTCGGCCGTGAATCCAACCTGGTAGATCACGAACGCCATCAGGAATCCCGCGACAAACAGCTCGCCCGTGATCATGGCGATAGGAATTGCGACAAACCCCAGGATCACCTGGTCGAGCCAGTAGGCCCAGAAACGACGCTGGAATGAGGCGTACTCCACAACGTAGGTGGCCGAGACCGCGCGATCCTCCCCGGCAGGGGGCTGCAATCCGCCGCTGGACGTTGAGGCTGCGGCGCTCATCCCATCACCGCCCGGTACTGCAGGATCGGCATGTCACTGCCATGTGTGATCCGGCCGCGACTGACGGTTGCGGACATTGTCGCGTCAGACCCGATGACCCCCGCCGTCGCCTGCGGCCCCGAGCCGATGCCGCCGCGGCGCAGCACGTCGGCGGCCTGCGAACCGAACAGGTGGCGCGCCAGGGTGTCGACGCCCGGGAGCGGGATTGAGGATGACGCCGAGGCTGCATCCCAGAAGCTGAAGCTCGGCGAGGCGCGATACACCTGCAGCTCGTTGGCCTCGTCATCGTCATCGATCAACTCGGCCATCAACTCCATCACGTCACGGCGGTCGCCAATTTCATCCACCAGTCCAAGCTTCTTAGCCTGGCGGCCGGTGTAGATCCGACCGTCGGCAAGCTTGCGGACCTCGGCCTCGTCAAGCGACTTTCGCCCGGCGTCGACGCGGGCCACAAATGTGTCGTAGGCCTCCATGATCATGTCCTGGAGGAGCTTGCGCTCGTCAGGGCGCATCGCGCGGAAGGGTGAGCCGATGTCCTTGAAATCGCCGCTCTTGATCGTGATCGGTTCGAGGCCGATCTTGTCGACCATTTCGCGGGCGTTGATCAGCTGCGCAATCACGCCGATACTGCCCGTCCAGGTCGACTCGCTGGCAACGATCTTCTCGGCCCCGACGGCGATGTAGTAGCCACCCGATGCGGCAATGCTGCGCATCCAGGCCACGACCGGCTTGCCACTGGATCGCACGCGGCGAACCGCGGCGTTGACTTCGTCACTGGCCAGCACGGCGCCACCGGGCGAGTCGATTTCCAGCAGCACAGCGTCGATCTCGTCATCGCGGCGCGCGATATCGAGCATGTTGACCAGGTCCTCACCGCCGACCATCGAGCCATCGGGGCTGCTGCGCCCATCAACGATCTCACCGACGACTGGAACGACCATCACGCGACTACCGCCGCGCTTGCCTTTCTG
>CAYNNW010000009.1:0-253 GCA_964398435.1 uncultured Gaiellales bacterium
CGATCATGATCGAGCCAAGATCGTTGGCGCCGTACAGCAGTGCTGCCTGCCCAACTTTCATCCCCTGAGTCACCCAGCTGGACTGGATGTTGGGGATGTTGTCGAGGTAGATCCGCGACACAGCCTGCGTCAGCAGGTAGTCAAACGCCGTTGGAACGCGCGGGAATCGATCTGCGGATGGAGCCGCGCGCGATGTCATCAGCTTGGCCAGTGGCGTGGTGCCGGGCTGGAACGTCCAGCTGATGAAGGCGCG
>CAYNNW010000009.1:263-15018 GCA_964398435.1 uncultured Gaiellales bacterium
CAGCTCGACGTGGCCGTACATCATCGATGCCGTGGTCGACATTCCCATCTGCTGCGCCTGGCGCATGATGTCGAGCCACTCGCTGCCGCTCGTCTTCTTCGGGGCGATGATCCGTCGAACACGGTTGACCAGGATCTCGCCACCACCGCCGGGCAGTGAGTCCATGCCTGCGTCGCGCAGGCGGGCCAGTGTGTCGCCGACGCTCAACTTCGAGCGGCGGGAGATGTGCTGAATCTCAGGCGGGGACAGCGCATGCAGGTGGAAAGATGGGTGCCGCTGCTTGACCGCACGGAAGAAATCCTCGTACCAGGTGATGTCCAGATCCGGGTTGTGGCCGCCCTGCAGCAGCGCTGCCGTCCCGCCCAGTTCGACGGTCTCGTCGATCTTGCTCAGCAGCTCGTCGATTGAGTGGAGGTAGCCGTCTGCCGCACCGCTGTTGGGTCGGCGATAAAAGGCGCAGAAGCCGCAGTCGGTAACGCACCAGTTGGTGTAGTTGATGTTGCGGTCAATCACGAAGGTGACAACGTTCGGATCGGTGCGACGACGCCGCAGCACATCAGCGACCTGGCCAATCTCAACCAGGCGTGAGCTCTGCAGCAGCGCGACCGCCTCGACATCGCTGATCCGCTCGTCGTTGAGTGCCTTCTCAAGCACACCATCAACATCAATATCGCGTGCCTGTTCCTCCAGTGACAGGGCGAGCTCGCCATCAGCCCGATCGACGTCACGCTCGGTAATTGCGGCCCTGGAACCAACCGCTGCCGCGTACTCGTCGAGCGCAGCCTGCCGCTCGTCGCCGCTGGGAATTGGTCGGGCTGGATCCACCAGCAACGACGAACCGGCCAGCGTATCGGGCAACTCTCCGTGGCCATCGGGGCCGTCAGTGGAGATGATCGCCTCAACTGTTGCGGTTGGTGAGTCTGCCAGTGTATCTGCGCCAGTCATCGGTACATGCTCCAGAAGGTTGTTGTCGTGTGCGCGTGCAAGAAACGCGTCGAGCCCGGCCCGTTCACGCGCTCCAAACTCGTAGTTGAGATGGGCGAGGTACGTCTCTGCCTCGGCCGCCGGAATTCCGAACCGTGCAATCGAATCCGGAACAGATCCACCTACCGTTCGAAACTGTCGCACGGACTCTGCAAGTTGATGATCCAATGCGGCGACGGCGTCGGGGGTGCGATCAACCGTGTCTCGCCGAACGGCCCAGACCGCATAAACCATCGGCAGGCCAGAGACAGCCTGCCAGCGTTCACCCAGATCGGTAAACAGGTAGTCTGACAGCTGTGGGTCGCGAGCAGCGCGAAGCGCCTGGTCCCCGATCAGCATGACACCCGTTCCCGGGGTGCTGAGTAGCTCTGCAACGCTGGTGTCGCCCAGTCGGAACGGTGTCAGTTGTGGCATCGCCGCTCGGGTGCCGCTATCGACCGCATCGCGCGCGAGCACGGTCAGCAGCGCAACGCTGGTCGCGCTTTCACTGCTGACGTGAAAGTGGGTGACCTCATCGAAGGCACAGTTGCTGATCGCAAAGATGGATCCGACAGCACCGTCGGCTGCAATACAGAGTGACGGCAGCAGCTGCAGCGAATCGGCGTGGCGTGCCCACTCGATCGACGACATACATGTGGCGTCAATGTCGCCCGCAACGATTGCACGATTGAGCGCCGTGGGGACATCGGTCAATGCCGGTGTAACCCCGAGGTTCCGATACATCGGCTCGACATTCAGGTACGCGATTCGGCCAATGCGAAGCGTCGCACTGCCGGGGTGCGACTGTGAAGGCGCCGACGTTGTTGCGGTATCGCTCATGACTCCCAGCGCCGCAATTCGTTGTACACGGTGTCGCGCTCAACGGCGATTCGATCGGCACCCGTGATCAGCTCGATCAGTCGCTGCTGCTGCTCGTGCTGGTGCGTGCGTGCGCCTGCCATGTGAACGATTCGCTCAACCATGACCGTGCCGTCAACATCGTTGGCGCCGTAGTGCAGCGCGACCTGTGCCAGCTCGGGGCTGATCATGATCCAGTACGCCTTGATGTTGGGCACGTTGTCCAGCATCAGTCGTGCAACTGCAACCATGCGCAGGTCGTCGCTGCCGGCCGTGAATCCCCACCCTCGACGCGCGAACACCGTGTTCTCAGGGTGGAATGCCAGCGGAATGAAGCACTGGAATGCACCCAGCTCGCCGGTTCGATTGTTCTCGGGCATCTCGGCTGCACCGCTTGCGATGTCCTCGCGACGTCGGAGCGATTCGTCCTGAAGGTCGCGCAGCTGAATCAGGTGATCAACACGCTCCTCAAGCGTCTCGACATGTCCGTACAGCATCGTGCAGTTGGTTTTGATCCCAACTTCGTGTGCTCGCCGATGAACTTCCAGCCACTCTTCCGCGGTGTCCTTGCCCTTGCAGACAAGGTCACGAACGCGTTGGCTGAAGACCTCCGCGCCGCCGCCGGGCATCGAGCCGAGCCCGGCTTCGACAAGATCCTGAATGACCTGCGTATCGCTGAGCCCGCCACCCAGTCGTCCCAGGTGCCGAATCTCACTTGCCGTAAAACACTTGAGATGGACCTCGGGCACCTCGGTGCTCAGGCGGCGAATCATCTCAAGGTGCCACTCGTACGTCAGATCCGGGTGCTCTCCACCGACGATGTGGATCTCGGTCACTCCCAGATCCGCTGCCTCGCGAGCCTGTTGCACCATCTGGTCGTGGTCGAACAGGTAGGCGCCGTCCTGATCCCCGGAGGTTCGGCTGAATGCGCAGAATCGGCACTTGATCCGACAGATGTTGGTGTGGTTGATGTGCCGGTTGTGATTGAAGTAGACCTCGTCACCGTGGAATCGACGGCGAACGACGTCGGCCAGTCGACCGACCGTATGCAGATCGTCGCTCTCTATGAGCACGAGACCGTCATCGAGTGACAGCCGCTCGCACGCAGCCACCTTGTCAATGATCGGCGCCAGACCGGGGTCTGTGCAGCGCTGGCGGATGCTCGCAATGCTGTGCGCATCGGCAGCAGCCGCGCGGCGGTCGCTGGGCGCGTTCCACGAGGCCTGCGTACTGATCAGCGTTGACATGTCCGGTCCTTTCAGAACTCCACAACTCGAGTCAGATCCTACAGTTACCCAGAATTAGTCACGATGAGCGCTCGATCACCATGTCGGCGAGCGCCACGAGCGGAGCCCGATCGGCATCAGACACCTCAGCAATCAGCGCACGTGCATCGCCGCACATCTGTTGTGCCTGGTGCAGCGTCGCCTCGATCGCCCCAGCCTCGGAAATCAGCGAAATCGCTGCGTTGGCAGCCGCATCGCGTCCTGCATCGTTGCCGGCGTCGGCACAGTCCCAGACACGCATGACCAGCTGTCGGATGCGTGTGTCGTGCGGCAGTGCAAGCAGCAGGGGCAGTGTGACGGTGCCGTCGCGAAGGTCCACGCCCGGGATCTTGCCCAGACGATCGGTGGCCTCCCCGGACTGCAGATCGAGCGCATCGTCGACCAGCTGGAACGCCGTTCCAATCGTCGTTCCATACTCACTCAGTCGAGCGCACGTCTCAGGATCGCGGCCCCCAAGCAAGGCACCGAGCGCAACAGATGCGCCGAACAGCACCCCGGTCTTGCCGGCACTGCGCCGCAACAGGTCACCAACCGACACGTCCAGGTCGCGATGTTGCGCGGCCTGAAGCGCCTCCCCCTCGGCCAGCTGGCGCGACACCAGCGCGAGCAGCGAGATGGCTTCCCCGACGATCTCATCGCCGAGGTCCTGACGGAGCGCGAGCAGCGTTTGGAATGCGCAGCTGAACAGCAGGTCTCCTGCTGCAGTGGCGATGTCGGTGCCCCATGCTTCATGCGTCGTGATCACGCCGCGGCGGAGCGGCGCCTCGTCGAGTAGATCGTCGTGCACCAGACTCGCGGTGTGGACCAGCTCAACCGCAGCTCCTGCAGCAACAACCGGAATCGAATCGGATCGAGCAGCTGCCGGTGCACCCGCCAGGGCGAGCAGTGGTCGGAGCCGCTTGCCGGGGGCCGAAACCGCGGCCAGCGCCGCGCGCGCCGCAGGACGAGGATCGTCCTCGCCGACCGCCTGCGCCATCCGTTCAGCAACGCGTGACAGATAGGCAGCGGCGACACCGCTACCGAAAACGTCGATTCCTGCGGGTGAGCTCGTGGCCATTACGCCCAAGCCTGGTCGGGGCCCGGCCGCGGGACAGCACCAACGTGCATTGCAACGATGCCGCCAGCGAACGTACGCCACTGCACATTCGTCAGCCCTGCGGTCGTCATTACCTCGGCGAGCTCCGGTGGCTTGGGAAAATTCCGCGTTGATTCGGGCAGATACGTGTAGGCCTCGCGGTCGCCGCCAACGACGCCTCCGATACGTGGCACGACCCGCTGGAACCACATTCCGTGGAATGCAGCAGACGCTCGACCATCCGGTGTGGTGATCTCCAGACAGACAACGCGACCGCCCGGACGAACGACACGGACGAACTCGTCAAATGCGCCAGCCAGCCGCTCGACATTGCGAACACCGAAACCGACCGTCACGGCATCGAACGAGTCGTCCTCGAACGGAATCTCGAGCACATCGCCCTCGATGAACTCGATGCTTCGGCTGACGTGTTCGGGAACATCAGCGATGCGATCGCGTGCACGGGCGAGCATCATCGGTGAGAAATCCAGCCCCACCACCCGACGTGGCCCGCGCCGCGCAAGCGCAAATGTGATGTCGCCGGTCCCACAACATGCGTCCAGAACGCGTGTCTCGGGGCCAGGGTCGACAGCATCAACCACGGCGCGACGCCAGCGACGATCGATCCCCATCGTCATTACGCGGTTCATCAGGTCGTAGCGACCGGCAATCCGGTCGAACATGTGCTGTACATCTGCACCGTTGGGCATGGTGCCCGGAGTCTACGGGATCAGACGTGGTGTGCCGAGGGTTGATCCCGCTCGTGCCACTCCCGCAATACATCCTGCTCAACTCCGAGCAGGTTCAGTACCTTGCCGGCAACGAAATCGATGATGTCGTCCACTGATTGTGGGTGGTGGTAGAAGCCCGGCATTGCAGGCACGATGTCTGCTCCGGCCCGCGACAGCCGCAGCAGGTTCTCGAGCTGGATCTGTGAAAGCGGTGTCTCACGCGGCACGACGATCAGTCGGCGCCGTTCCTTGAGCGCAACGTTCGCGGCTCGCTGCACCAGATTGGTCTCGGCACCCTGTGCGATCTGGGCCAGCGTCGACATCGAACACGGAATGATGACCGCAGCGTCCCAGCGCGCACTCCCGCTGGCATATGGCGAGCCGTAATCCCGTTCGCCCCAGACGTTTGTCGGCGCGATACCGCTCTCACTGACGAACCGGCTGATCGCCTCATCGCGTGGCATCCGCAGGTCGCCGTACAGCTCGTGACCAACGACCTGGGCACCCGATCCGCTGAACGACAGCCCGACCGTGTGACCGGCGGAAACCAGTGCTGCAGCAACTGCCCGTGCATACGCGGCGCCACTGGCGCCCGCAACTCCTATGAAGACGTCCATGGCGGACAGGCTACTTGACGAGCTTCACCTTGGGGCGGGTGTACTCGGCCTGTTCTGCTCGTTCCTCTGCACCGATTGTCTCGAGGAAGGCTGCCATATTGGTCAGCTCTTCATCGTTGTATGCGGTCTGAGGTGGCATGCCGGAGCCCGGCGTCTTGCTGGTCGGCTTCTTCAGGTGCTCGTACTGCCACTGAATGCCTCGATTCGCAGCAGCCTCGTCCTCAAGCGCCGGCCCGACGCTACCGCCCGAGCGACCAGCGATTGAGTGGCAGCCAAAGCAGCCTGCACCGCGCGGGTCGTCGAAGATCAGCGCGTAACCCGGCATTGCCTTCTGAGCCTCGCTGAGCGTCGACTTCTCCTTGCCCGCCTGCGAGCCGTGCCAGGACAGCGACAGCAGAACAACCGCAGTCACGCCCATTCCCACCATCGCCAACGGGCGTCGACTGGGGCGCCGTTCACGCTTGGTGTCGATGAACGGCCAGGCAATCAGCAGCATCAGCGCGACCGTTGGAATTCCGATCGTGCCCAGGAAGAGTAGGTTGGGCTCGGTGATCAGGCGCAGCAGATCGAATAGGAAGTAGAAGTACCACTCCGGTCGGGGGTGATAGCTGGTCGTTCCCGGGTCGGCCTTTTCTTCGTACAGCGGGCCGAGCAGCGGCTTGGTGGTCTGCTGATCCTTGGGCACGCCCTTGCGGGCGACCTCGCCTTCCTGCTCCATCGGCGTTGCAGCCTCGGGGCAGCTGGTATCGATCCATGCGCCGCAGTTCGCCTGGGAGAACCAGACGACCGAGAGCATCATGACGATGCCGACCACCACAATCGCCGCAATGATGTCGTGGTAGACACCGTACGGGAAGAATGGCTTGCCGCTCTTCTCAACAGCCTTCTTGTAGTTCTTGAAGGCGCGCTGGCGGTCGCTGAGCTTGGTGAGATCGTCGCCCGGAGGGAAGGTCATGACCAGGCATCCTTGTCGTTCGCGGGGTCATCGGTCTTCCACGGCGCAGGAGTCACTCCCAGCCGTGTGACCAGATACATGTGCAGACCGATCAGTCCGGCAAGTGCACCGGGGATCTGCAACATGTGAATCGAGTAGAAGCGCGGAAGCACACCACCGGTGTACTCACTGCCGCCCCTGAGGAACTCGGCAATGTACGGACCGAGTATGGGGGCGCTGCCGTTGATGTTGACACCCACGACCGAGGCCCAGAATGCGCGGTTGTCCCAGACGAGCAGATAGCCCGTGAAGCCCATGCCCATCATCATCGCAAAGATGAGCACGCCACTGATCCAGGTCAGTTCGCGCGGGTACTTGTAAGCCCCCATCATGAACGATGCTGCCATGTGCAGGAACAGCATCACGATCATCGTGCTGGCGCCCCACTTGTGCATTCCGCGGACAAGCCAGCCGAAGTCGAGCTCCATCGTGATTCGCTGGATGCTCTCGTATGCACCCTCGGGGCTCGGTGTGTAGTACATCGCCAGGATCACGCCGGTGACGGCCTGCATGATGAACAGGACCAGCAGGCAGAAGCCAAGTGTGTGAAGCCAGCTGAGCCCGCGTGGAACGTTGCGGAACAGGAACCACTTGTGAAAGTCGACAAGGCCGCCGCGCTCGTCAACCTCATCCAGCAGTCGTTCTACCCGACCACCAGGTGGGTCGACGCTGTCTTTGGACTTTTTCGGTGATGTGGTGGTAGCTGCCATGGTGGTGCCGGTTCTCCTCGAGTGTGATCAGCCTACGGCTGCAGCGCGTACATCGGAGCTTCGATGCCGCTGGTGTGCTGCCCCGGACCGTGGATCGCCTTCTTCTTGCCGTCCTTGGTCATGCTGTGAATTCCGGTAACCCAGAGGTCGTCGCCCTTGACCTTCCAGTCATAGCGATCGAGTGGCCGTGGGGGTGGGCCGGCCTTGACCTGGCCGTCGCCGTCGTAGGCGCCGCCGTGGCACGGACAGACAAAGCTTCCACCGCCCTCGGTGACCGGGCAGCCAAGATGAGCACAGGTGTTCGAGATGATCGTGAACTTTTCGACCTTGCCGGTCAGGGAGTCCTTGTAGCCCGCCTTGTTGCGGCGCACAAATGCAACGCGCTCGCGAACGTAGGCATCGCCGGTGCCTTCGCCCGGGGCGATGACGACCTTCTTGTAGCTGCCTTCCGGAAAGTCGTCGACCGGGCCGAGATTCACGGCCTCGAAGTCGCTGCCGCCGACGGCTGGAGCGAGTGCCATTCCGGCGACGGGCCCCGCGATCATCGCTCCGAGCACGCCGCCGAGTCCCAGCGTTGCTGCAGTTGTCAGAAATTGCTTGCGGGTGACCTCGTCCGTGTTGTTCGAGGAGTCTCCGTCAGTGGAGGTGGCGGTAGCCATCAGGCGCCGCTCCTTTCCGTCCGTGTGCGTCGCGAGGGAGGCGCCCTGCGCGGGGGCCATTCAACCGCTCACGGCGGACACATGTCAAACCGACAACCGCCTCGCGAACCGGGGTTGCGGCAAACCACGTAGTCGGTCGTCGGCCACTGCCGACGCGTGCGTCTCGCACAGATGCTGGAATGGCGGAGTCAATATGGACACTACGAGGGGATGGTCATGACGATCGTCGAAGCAATCAACGGGAACGGCGGCCAGATTGGCGGCGGAGCAACCTGGTTCGCCAATCTTGTCGGCGAAGCACGAAATCATGCACGGGAGGCGCTTGAGCTGACCGGGCGTGACTGGGGGCGAAAGCCGGTTACCGGGCCACACCCACGCGAGGAAGCGCTGCGATGGTGCCGCGAGGCCGTTGATCACCTGAATGAAGTGCTCCAGGTGGAGGCGCCAACCGACGCGATCGTGGACACGCGGCACGCGCTTGAAGAGCTGCAGGGCGTGATCTCAACGCTTGAGGGACTTCCAAATCTGGCGCCCGATCCAGGGGTGCTGCCAACGGATCGATTCCAGCATGCGATTGATCTGCTGACCGGTGTGGAGCAGCGCCTGAACGACCCGCTGCGCATCGGAATTCCATAGCGGAGCGCCCGCTGAGGCGGGCAGATACATGAACGACGTCAGGTCGGGTCCGGACCATCCTGCACAGTGCAGATGGTGTCGGACCCGCCGACGTTCAGGGGCGATTCCGCAGCGATCTCGCGCCGCACGACTGCCATGCCGACCACCGTGCCGTCGGCAGCGTGGGCCCAGCTGGTGAGTGTTCCGACAGCGCGGCCATCGTCACCATGCATGGTCAAGGCAAGCGGGGCGCCCGCCTGTGACGCCGGATCCGGGGCAGCAGTCAGAACCACGCGCCGCAACGTACGATTGGCCCGGCCTCGATAGTGAAGTCGGGCTACCGGTTCCTGTCCGAGATAGCAGCCTTTGGTGAGTGACACGGCTGCAGGCACGGCGCCGACTTCGGCGGGCATGCGGTCAGGCTCCATGTCTGCCAGGCAGGGGATTCCCGCGCGGATCCTGAGCGCATCGAGTGCCTCCGGGTCAGCAACGATCGCGCCGTGCTCCACCGCTCCTTGCAGCACACCGTGAATGGCGCTGCGCGAACCGATAGCCGCAACCGCGGGCGAGCCCCAGCACGGTGAGGTGAGGAGATGCACCACGTCACCGGTTCCGGCTGCCTCGATCGCAGCCGTGGCAATCTCGGGAGCGGCAGGCCCGACCAGCGACACGATCGACGCTTCCGATAGTTCGATGCTGCATGCGCTGCGAAGCCGATACTTCTTCAGATGACTGACAACCTCGTCCGCGAGGCGCTGCTCAACCTCGACCGTGACCGATTCTTCGGCGGTGCGCCACAGTACGAGTGGGGCAATGATCTTTGCTTTGGGCGTCAGTACCAGCGCCAACGCCCCGGCACCGACGGGAATAGTCGCGACGTGCTGAGTGACGATCCCATCGAGGAAGCCCGCGGCATCGGGGCCGCTGACATCGATCAGCGACGTGAACTGCCACCAGGCGATGGCCGCTGCCGAGGTCGCGGCGGTCTCTGTCTCCTGCGGTGTCGCAGTCTGCGGTTGGTGTGCGATGTCGGCGGCTGTCATCTTCGGATGCATTCTACGGAGGTGGCGAGCCGGAGCGGTTGCGGGGTGTGCGGATTTCTACGTGCCGCATTGCGCAGATCTACGGCTCGCCCGATGTGGAATGCGGCGTAGGTTGAGGCCCGCTGCTGCGTGAAGTGGAGCCTCGGCGTATCTCACAGTTTCCCGCTCTGTGCCAGGCATGTGTCCACGCGCGCTCGAACCAGGGGTGATAGCGGGATGAACAACGTGTCGAACGAGCATGATGGCTCGCTGCTTCGGTACATCGCCAACCTCGACGAAGACGGCGATCTCCCACTGCCGACATGCGTCGATGAAGTCACGGCCATTGAGATTCTCCGGCGAATGATCCTGCTGCGCACATTCGATGAGCGTGCACTGACCTGGCATCGCCACGGTCGCATTGGGACGTACGCAATCGCCTGGGGACATGAAGCGATCCACGTTGGTGCAACAACCGGTGTGCGTGACAGTGATTGGCTGTTGCCGTCATATCGGGATTCGCTCGTTGGCCTGATGCGTGGCATGTCGCCGACAACAGTGCTTGCCTGGTGGCGCGGGCAGCCGCAGGGTGCGTATGACCCTCGCCGATATCGGGTTGGCTCGATCAGTATCCCGGTCGCTTCGCACGTTCCACATGCCGCGGGTGTTGCCTGGGGCGAACGTATGCAGGGGCGCTCCACGGTCGCGGTCGCGTTCTTTGGTGACGGGGCAACCAGCGAGGGGGACTTCCACGAGGGCATCAACTTTGCGGCGGTGCTCAATCTGCCAGTCATCCTCATGTGTAACAACAATCAGTGGGCAATCACCACGCCAATCGACAAACAGACTCGCGCACGGACGCTTGCCGACAAGGGCCCGGGCTATGGGGTGCGAGCAGTTCGGGTGGACGGCAACGACGTCCTCGCAGTGCTCGCGGCAACGCATGAGGCAGCCGAGCGAGGGCGGGCCGGCGAGGGGCCGACATTCATCGAGGCCGTGTCGTATCGCCCCGGACTTCATGCGACCGCCGATGACCCGACCCGTTACCGGGATGAGTCGCTTGCAGAGCCGTGGCGTCGAAACAATTGCCTGGCGAGGTATGAGCAGTACATGTGCCGGTTGGGACTGGTCGACCCGACGCGCATTGCCGAGCTGCATGAGCAGGCGCTGCAGACGATGGCCGAGGCAATCCGCGAGGTCGAGGCGCTCCCGCGAGGCGGCGCCGAGGATGTCTTCGACACGGTCTACGATCGCCCGCCCACGTGGTTTGGACGCGACCTGGTTGAGGCCGGGCTCAGTCGTCGTCCGCGCCAGACAGGAGAAGTGTCATGAGCGATGTGACGATGGTTGAAGCAATCAATCTGGCGCTCCATGACGAGATGGACCGCGATGAGCGGGTGATGGTCATCGGAGAAGATGTCGGCACCTCTGGCGGAGTGTTCCGCGTGACGGAAGGTCTGGTCGATCGATTCGGCGATCAGCGGGTGGTCGATACACCGCTTGCCGAGGCCGGCATTGTCGGCAGTGCCGTCGGGTTGTGCATGAGCGGGATGCGGCCGATCGTGGAGATGCAGTTCGACTCATTCAGCTACCCGGCGCTGGACCAGATGTTCTCGCATGTCAGTCGATACCGCTGGCGAACGCATGGCTCGATGGGAATGCCGATGGTCGTACGGATGCCGTATGGCGGCGGGGTGCATGCTCCCGAACTTCACGAGGAATCACCCGAGGCGTACTACGCGCACACTCCCGGTCTGAAGGTCGTGGTGCCCTCGACACCCGAGGATGCCCACGGGTTGATGGTTGCGGCAATACGCGACGACGACCCTGTGGTGGTGCTTGAGCCGAAGCGGCTCTATCGCGCATCCCGGGCGGAGGTGACAGCCGAATCGCCCGACGTCGAGATCGGCACGCTACGGACGGTCAGGAGCGGATCCGACGTGACGCTCATGGGCTGGGGAGCGATGGTTCCGCTGCTGGTCGATACCGCTGACGAACTGGCTGCCGAGGGGATCAGCGCACACGTTGTGGATATCCGGACGCTGTCGCCGCTTGATGAGGACGGAATCGTTGCCGCCGCCGCACGAACCGGCCGCGCCGTGATCGTGCAGGAAGCGCCGCGTCGTTGCAGCGTGGCGAGCGAGATCGCAGCGACGATCGCGGAACGGGCAATGTATGACCTGCACGCTCCGGTACTTCGGGTCACCGGGCACGATGTTCCGTACCCGTACTGGAGCATTGAGCACCTGCATCTGCCAACTGTCAGTCGCATCGTGGCTGCCGTGCGCGTTGTCATGGAAGACTGAGATGCGGACGGTCTTCACAATCCCTGACTTGGGCGAGGGCGTCACCGAAACGCAGATCGTTCGCTGGCTGGTCGCCGTCGGTGACAGCGTTGTTGAGGACCAGGCAATGGTCGAGGTGTCGACTGACAAGGCCAACGTCGAGATACCCGCCCCGGCGACCGGCATCATCGACGTCATACACGCGCCCGAGGGTGCACTGATCGCAGTCGGCACAGCGATCGTCGAGATTACCGACGGCCGTGCAGATCCCGCGCCGACGGTCAGCAGGAAGCCGCCAACAGCCACCGCCGCCGAGCGCGCAGACCACCGGCCAGCTGGCAGCGCTTCTGTACGACCTGAGCGGGGCGGCAGGCGACGGGTGCGTGCCACGCCACGCGTGCGACGCATGGCGCGCCACGCCGGAATTGAACTTGAACCCGACCATGCGCGTGGGCGGCACCAGCATGTTCGTGAAGCCGACGTTCGTGCGCTGTCGTCACAGCAGATGCACCTCCATCCCCGCTCCCAGGGGAAAGAGATTCCGGTCGTGTTCTTCGAGCGAGTCGTCTTCGAGCCGGGGCGCGTGCCGGATGAATCCGCCTGGAGCGAGGTCGACGCCAGCAGCTGGCAGATATGGAGCACTGAGCAGCTGGACGCCGCCATTGAGCGTGCGCGTGATCACACACCGCTCATCCCCGTACCGAGCATCATGCACGTCGAGTCAACCTGGGCCGTTGCGGCACCAGAGCCGGCACACCTGAGTCGGCTCGTGATCGGCCGGCCAGGTATCGAGGCGGCTGTCATTGACGGGCGGGTTGTTCCTGCTCCGGTGGTCTATCTGTCGCTCTCTGTCTCGACGGACGTTCCGAGCGCGCGCGAAGCGGGAACGTTGCTGCATGGCATCGCGCGCTACTTCGCCGGATAAGCGACTGCAGACAGTCGCCATCATCGCTGCTGGCATCGTTGTCGCTGCTGTTGCAGCACTGGTTGCGACCGCCTCGCCCCAGCTGGCGCTTGCAGTTGTCATCGGTGCGGTGACCGTATCGGCCTCGGTACGCAGGCCGGCAGTCGCAGCCCACGCATTCGTGGTCGGGATCTTTCTTGAGTCGTCCATCGCCACGACCGGTGTGACGGTGGCCCCAACCAAGATCACCGGCGCAGCCCTGGTCGTCACGGCCCTGCTTGCTGCCGCATCGCCGCAGGGGCGTGTTCGGCCTGCTGCCTGGCGGATGCCCGTTGTTGTTGGTGCCATTGCATGCTGGTTTGCCTGGGCGGCTGTCTCGATCGGCTGGGCCTGGGATACCAATCAGGCCACGTTCACCGTTCAGCGGCTGTCGTGGCTGGCCGCTGCCTGGCTGGCGATCGGTGTCGTCATCCGCTCGGTCGACGACGTTCGGGCAATCGGCTGGACCGTGCTGGCGTGTGCCAGCGCGTCCGTGGTCGTTGGTGTTGCGTCGGGGCGTGAACTTGCAGGACGCACGATCGGAACATTCGCTGACCCGAATGAATTTGCCGCTGTGCTCGTGCCGGCCGCGGTATTTGCGTACCTGATTGCTGAGCGGAAGCCAGGAGTGCACCGTATCGCGGCGATCCTGGGAGGTGCTCTGTGTGTGTTCGGATTGATTGCCTCGCAAAGTCGCGGTGGTCTGCTGGCACTGGTGGCGGCTGTCGGGGTGATCACGTTGACCGCACGCGGTCGCGAGCGGCTTCGACTCGCCGGGTCGCTGGCAATCATTTCCGGTGTCGTCGGTATTGCCCTGATCCTGGCACCTGGCGGGGCTGACATTCGTCAACGACTGACCAGCGGTGATTCGTCGGGACGGGCTGATCTGTGGCGCGTCGCCGTGAACGAGTTTCGCGCGCACCCGATCGGTGGTGTTGGAATCGCCAACTATCCGGTGGTGTCAGACCGGTACCTGGACGATCGGATCAGTGACTCAACCGCATTTCGAGGGCGCCGACTGACAGTTCACAACATCTACCTGGAATTCGCGGCAGAACTTGGTGTTGTCGGGCTGGTTGCTGCCATGAGTTTCCTGCTGGGCGCAATTGTCAGTCTGTTTCGAGCCCTGCGGCGTGTTCGTGGTCGTCGCGAGCCCGAGGATGCTGACCTTCTGCTGACACTGCGCTGGCTGGTTGTCTCGTTGTGCGCGATGCAGGTTGTTGGCATCTTTCTCTCAAGCCAGTACATGGAGTTGTGGTGGGTGCTGCTTGGGCTTGTGCCGGTGCTCAGTGTTCTCCCAGCCACGAATCCAGCGTCAGCTGTGACTCGCCCGCTGAGCCGCTGACGCTCGACCGCAGCACTGCTTCCAGCCGGTCCACCGTTGCCTTCAAACCAAATCTGCGCTCGCCCCATGCTGCAGCCTGCTCGCCACGCATCTGTCGCTCAGCACTGCCCATCGACGCCCACCGCCGCAGCTCGTCGACCAGTTCACCGCCTGGTGTTGCGCTCGCCCCACCCGCCTCGAGCGCAAGTGTCGACGGGAGCCCTGGCACGGTTGTGATGAACGGCCGGTGGGATCCGGCATATTCCAGAAATTTCGTCGGCAGCGCACCCGCGAACAGCGGATCGGGGCGGAGCAGGTGCAGACAGACATCGCTGGCAGCCAGAAGCCCCGGCACGTCATGCTTGGGAACAGTGCCGAGCAGTGTCAGGCCGGGGATCGGATCGGTGTCGAGGCGCTGACGCAGTTGTGAGAACGCACTGCCGTCGCCGGCGAGAACGAATCTCGCGCCTGCCGAATTCCCAGTGTCGGCCGCCACAGTTGCGGCGGCATCCAGAAGTCCATCCAGACCGTTGGCAATCCCGTGTGCTCCAACGTAGGCAAACAGGCACGACTCTTCAGCGATATCCAGGCGGGTACGCCACTCGCGTCGCAAGTCGGCGTCTGGCGGTGAGTCAACAAATGCCCCCGTCACCAGTTCGACTGCACGCGCTCC
>CAYNNW010000010.1:0-940 GCA_964398435.1 uncultured Gaiellales bacterium
CAGCCCGGGGCGATGTGCACTATTCCGGTGCCCTCGTCCATCGCCACGTCGTTCCAGGCAACCACTCGCCAGTCACCGGCGGCCGATTCGGGCAGGTCAGCGAACGGGCCGCGGTACGAGAGCCCGACAAGTTCGCTTCCCCGTGCGCGACGAACCACGTGCGGTTCGTCACCGAACAGCGAGGCGGCGCGATCCGCAGCAATCCAGATCTTGCCGTAGCGGTCCTCAGGGTGCTCAACGAGTACGTAGTCGGCAGTTGGATTCACGGCCGCGGCAACGTTCGCAGGCAGCGTCCACGGCGTCGTGGTCCAGACAACGAGCGACTCGCCTTCGTGTCCGTCACCCGTCAACGGGAAGCGAACCGATAGTGACGGATGCGTCACATCGGCGTACGAGTCGATCAGTTCGTGCTGGGACAGTGAGGTACCGCAGCGGGGACACCAGACCATCGGCCGGTGGCCCACGTACAGCCAGCCGCGCTTGTGACACTCAGCCAGAAACGTCCAGATGTAACTGATATTGGTATCGCTGAGGGTGTAATAGTCGTTGTCCCAGTCCATCCACTGACCCAGGCGAATGGACTGGGTGGTCTGCACCTCGGCAAACTCGGCAACGCGGTCTCGACAGGCCCGGGCGAACGTGTCGAGGCCGTACTCCTCGATCTCACGCTTGGAGTTCAGTCCGAGCGCCTTCTCCACGCCGACCTCGACCCAGAGGCCCTGGCAGTCAAAGCCGTTCTGGTAGCGCTGGTCGTAGCCCTGCAACGCGTACCAGCGCTGATAGACGTCCTTGAGTGTCCGCCCCCAGGCGTGGTGTACGCCCATCGGGTTGTTTGCGGTGATCGGCCCGTCGATGAAGCTGAAGGCCGGGCCCCCGCTGTTGCGTGCTCGCAGCCGATCAAACGTCGAATTCTGCTCCCAGTGCTTGAGAATCGCGTGTT
>CAYNNW010000010.1:950-14549 GCA_964398435.1 uncultured Gaiellales bacterium
GTTCGATGGCGACGTGGTCGGGTTTCGGTGGGACCGGCGCGAACGCATGACCATGGGATTCGGGCGAAGCACGTGAATTCGACATGCGCGCGATGATACTGCACGAGATCTGCACCCGATCTCCATTGAACCTGAGACGATGTCCGGCCAGCGACAGCAACCACCTCCGGAGTCCACCAGATGTCATCTCGCCTGAACTATGCCAACGTGATGTCGGCCGTCGCAGTATTTCTGACGATGACAGGCACCGCGCTTGCGGCGGGATCGCTCGCCGCCGGTTCGGTTGGCACCAAGCATCTCAAGCGAAATGCGGTTACGTCGGCCAAGATCAAGAATCGCACGATCCGTGTAAAAGACATGTCAACTGCGGCCGTGACAGCCCTGAAGGGGCAGACCGGGGCCACGGGCGCGAGGGGAGCCAGCGGCGAGCAGGGCGAACAGGGTGAGCGCGGGCCCAGTACAGCGTATTCAACGCGGCACGACGACAATCAGACACTGAGCGGCGTAGAAGCCACAATCCTGACGCAGGAACTGCCCGCCGGAAGTTACGTCATTACCGCCAAACTCGACGCCAACAACAACGACATCGACGACGATGCAACGGTTGTCTGCAGGCTGTATTCCGATGCAACCGAGATCGACAAGTCACTGATCGGTACGGGCAACGATGCAGGGTTTAACAGCGTCAATCCACTGACCCTCGTTGCGGGATTGACGACAGCAGCGACTACTTCGATTACCATCAAATGCGTTACCGTCGGGGCCGACGCGAACTCGGTGTTCGCCGAACAGGCATCGCTGGTTGCCGTTCAAGTCGGGACGTTGTCGGCAACAGCGACCTGAACGCGCCGCCGCTACAGGTTGCCGTCGGGCGGGATCGCCAGATACTGCAGGGCAAACTGGCTGATCTGCGTGAACGCCGGCGCGGCGACTGAACCGCCCCAGGGAACATCCGGCTCATCGACCACCACCAGCGTCAGCAGCCGCGGGTTCTGAGCCGGTACAAATCCGACGAATGACGAGACGTACCGCCCCTTGACGTAGACGCCGTTCGCCGCTTTGTTCGCGGTACCGGTTTTACCGGCAACGGCGTAGCCCGGAATCTTGGCCAACTTACCGGTGCCGTGCTCGTCGGCAACAACCTGACCGAACATCGAACGCATCGTCTGTGCAGTCTCGGCACTGATCACCCGCTTGCGTGGGTACCGGGTCTGTCGCTCACCCTCAACCCGTCGCAGCAGGTGAGGCTGAATGGCCACACCATCGTTTGCAATCGCCGAGTAGGCCTGCGCCAGCTGGATCGGTGTGACACCGATACCCTGGCCGATCGGGACGTTACCGATCGTTGAGCCGGACCAGTCCTTGGGGTCGAGCATGAGGCCACTGACCTCACCGGGAAAGTCGATACCTGTCGGGCGGCCGAACCCGTAACGGCGGATCCAGCTGTCGATCCGACGCTTGCCAAGCTGCATTCCGATCGTGACGGTGCCGATGTTGGACGACTCGACCAGGATGTCGCGCACGGTCATCCGCTTCGTTCCGCGCTCCTCGGCATCGTGCAGCGTTCGGTCGGCAATTTTGAGTTCCGGTGCAAGCAGGAACGAGGTGGTCGGTGTGACCAGTCCCTCCTCCAGCGCAGCGCTGATGGTTACCACCTTGAATGTGGAGCCAGGCTCATAGGTGTCGGTGATGGCGCGGTTCCGCTGCCATGCGCTGCTGGTGCTGCTGAACTTGTTTGCGTCGACGAGCGGCACGTTGGCCATCGCCAGGATCTCACCGCTTCGCGGATCCAGAACGATGGCTGTTGCCCCCTTCGCGTGGAATGTCTTGACCGTCTGGGCAAGTACACGCTCGGTCTCAGTCTGGATCGCCGAGTCGATGGTCAGATGGACGTCCCGACCGTCGACTTCCCGCTGCAACTCGAGGACGTCGAGTGGCGTGCCAACCGGATCCCGAACGACGACCTGCTTGCCGGGGCGGCCGCTGAGGCTCTCGTTGTAAAGCAGCTCCATACCGGCAATGCCAGAGTTGTCGATACCGGCGTATCCGAGCAACTGCGCTGCCGCACTTCCCTGCGGATAGACACGCCGCTCCTCGTCCATCACGCCGATGCCCTTGATCTGTGCCTTGACCAGCGGTTGAGCCTTCAGCCTGGGAACCTGTCGTGCGACGTAGGTGAACCCGCTCGATCGATCGTTCAGCCGCGAGAGCAACAGCTCCTTTTCGCGGGGACTCATGTGCAGGAGCGTGGCAATCCGCTCAGACGCTGCCACCGGATCCTTGATCATCTTTGGAGTTGCGTAAAACGTGACGGCTTCCTCGCCAATCGCAAGCTCCTGGCCGTTTCGATCAAGAATGTCGCCTCGAACCGCCGGCAGCACCTGGGTGTTCTGCTGCTGGCTCTGAGCCCAGCGGGACAGGTACTCCTGCTTGACTGACTGCAGATAGAGCGTTCGTCCAACGATTGCAATGAAGGCAATCATCAGGATGACAAGCACCAGCCCTACACGCCGCGGCGCTACCGGGCCGATGAGCCCACTCCCTGACGGGGTCTGCTGCGTGTGACCGCTCACTGCTCACGCTCCAACGGCTGCACTGCAACCGACTGCGACCCGGTTGCAGTGTTCGAGCTCTGACCATCGGCACTCGATCCGACCCCTCCGACCACTCCTGGAATCGCAGCGGTTGATCCAGCAACCGGAAGCGCGGGTCGGCGACGCGGACTGTTCGACTCATCAAGATAGAGGAAGCGAGGCATTTCGGCCGGCGGAACCATCCCCAACTTCTTGCGTGCGACGGTCACGATCCGGTGGGGTGCAGACAGTCGAGCGATCTCGGAAGCAAGTACTGCATTCTCGGTGCGCAGTGCGCGCCGCTCCTTTTCCAGCCGGCCAAGTTCAGCGGTCCTGTTCATCACTGAGTTGTTCAGCACGATCACACCCAGTGAAATCACCGATGCAACGAGGCCAACTGCAACGACACGTACCAGCACTCGATGCCGGTCGTGCACATCACCGGCCCGGCCAAGTGCCCTGGACATTGCCCGACGTGACCATGGCCCGCTTCGGTGTGCCACCGCAGCACCTTCAGCGCCCGCACCATCGACGAGCGACTCCTCGGCCTGCACCGTATCCCGATGCCACTCCCACAGCCACTGGTCGCGACTCATGCAGCGACCTCCGCCATCTGAACGGCCCGCAGCAGCGCCGATCCGGATCGCGGATTGTGCTCCAGCTCCTGCTGGGTTGGGCGAACCGCCCGTCGTGTCAGTGGCCGCGCAACAGCAACGGTGTCACACCCACACGTTGGAAGATCCGGCGGGCACACACAGCTGGTGCACCACTCGGCGAATCGACGCTTGACGATCCGATCCTCAAGTGACTGGAACGAAATCACGCCGCAGCGACCGCCGGGCGCCAGCAGTTCGCGGGCTGCGTCGAGCGCGTCGGACACTTCCTCAAGCTCGTGATTGACCGCAATCCGCAGTGCCTGGAAGGTTCGTTTGGCTGGGTGTCCGCCACGCCGTCGAGCCGGTGCGGGAATGGCCTCGCGGATGACCTCCACGAGCTGTGCGCTGGTTGCAACGGGGGCGCCCGCCTCGCGCCGTCTGACCACTCCCCGTGCGATCTGCCGGGCAAATCGCTCGTCACCGAAGCGGTGCAGAATTGTGGCAATCGTGCGTTCGTCGAGCGTCCCCAGCAGTTCAGCAGCCGTTGGTTCGGCCGAAGACTGATCCATCCTCATGTCGAGTGGTGCATCCACCGCGTACGAAAACCCCCGCTCCAGCATGTCGAGCTGCATGGAACTCACCCCGAGGTCAAGTATCACGACGTGTGCGGACACACCCTCGCGCGCGAGCGATGCCATCTCACGAGATGCTCGCCCCTGTCTGAACTGCAGGTCGAGATTCGGATACTCCTGGGCAAACCGCTCGACGTACGAGGCCACGCCGGGATCGCGATCGATCGCGATGAACGTGCCAATGCCGTCCATTCGCCGCGCCAGCGCGCTGGCATGGCCACCTGCACCGAACGTTCCGTCGACGACAACATCCCCCGGACGCGGCGCCACGAGATCGACGATTTCCTGCTCAAGCACTGAGATATGCGGTGATTCGCTGACTGGCCCCTCCCCCGGTCCCCGCCCGGAACTGTACCTATCCAGTCGGGCACCGTCTGACAGGTCAACCCTCAATCGAGAGTTGAGGGTGCGTCCTGTGCTGCTGGCATGCTGACGCTCGAGTCCACGAATGTGGCTGTGACCGAGGGGGTCCAATCGTGAGTGAACTGTCTGGCGGACCAGGGCGAACACCTGGTGAGGCGCACCGGCGCGACAACCAGGTACCAGTCAGCTTCCCATCGACTGGGACGGCGACTGCCGCTGCCGACGAGCACCTTGCTCAGCGCCTGCTGGATCTGCCGCGGGCCACAGCAGGACAGCCAGTCGACGGTTCGGGTGACAGGTTCGGCGACGAGTTTCGCGAGCTCGCCCGCGTGCGGCGATTCATTCAGTCAGGTGGAGCCCGCGACGGCGCGGTTGATTCGAGCCGGCCTGCGGTGCAGCAGCCGCTACGAGCGCAGCAGACGCCACTGGCGTCGCAGCCCGCTACGCCTCGTCCGACCAGACCCGCACAGACTGCACCGTCAGCGGTGCCGGTTGCAGCGGCGCCGGTCGTGACGATGCACGATGTGCTGGCAGCCATTGGTGAGGTTGCCCGCATGGGTGAGCAGCTTGCCGAGGTTCGCGAGCGATACGCCGTCGAGCGAGCTCGCGCTGATCGTGCAGAGCGCGACGCACAGTCGCTTCGCGATCGACTGCTCGCTGCCCGCGCACTGGTCCATGAAGCGCAGCGAACCGCCCATGCCACGGCTGAGCGCGCTGCCTATCTGCAGGGTCGAGTCGAATCGCTGGAGGACGGCCTGGATCGCGCCTTGCGGTCGTCTGCGCTGAAGCGCTGGCGGTGGCGACGCTCAATGCGCCGACGCCCCCACTAGAGAATCCCTGACGGTTCCCCGGAAACGCACCGGCTCGCACATAGCGATACATCGGTGATACATGCGTTCGGGATGGGCACGCAATGGGGATCGCGCCGATACATAGTGCACGCCAGGAACCTGGAGTTCCGGTCGCGCAGGTGACCCCTGATTCTTCAGCGCAGGTGACGGACACCGAAGAGTCACTTTTCGAACACCTCGACCTTGTGGCCGGCATCGTCGGATCTGCCACACTACTGACAATTCTTCCGTTGGCTCGCACGCCCGCCGGAGCCCGATCCGCAGTCGAAGCGACAACGGTCGCGGGGCGCGCCACAATGCTGGGCCGCTGGCGTCAGGCTGCGAGCTCGCTGGCGCGTACGGCCGTCGGTCGACTTCCCGGTGGTTCGGCTGCAATGACCGCCGCAGCAGAGGGGTCAGCACGTCTGCGCCACGCACGTGAAGCGCTGGGTTCAACGGCTGCGGGCAAGGTGCTGTTGGCAGCTCAGGGGCCGGTGGGTGTTGCTGGAATCGCCATCAATGGTGCACTGCTCGTGCGTGATACGGATCGCTGGCGTGACGGACGTGGCGGATTCCGACCGATCGTACTCGACCTGATCGGAGTGCTTCCCGCTCTTGGCGGTGCAACGAAAGCGGTGCTGCGGTCGCGGGCAGCGGCACGGGAATTGCAGGCCGCCGAGACCGCAACACATGCGCTTCAGCGCGTTGAAGCGACGACCAGTCGCGCAATCAGCACTGCTCCCCATGCTGCAACCGAACTTCCGGAAGTCTCAGACGAACTCGCTCGTACCGTCAGCGTTGCCCGTGAGGCACAGGGAATTGCAGAGACATCGTTCGATGTCGCGCCGATAGGCCGGCTTGTCGCACCGCCAACCCCTCGTCGGGTTGTCGAGCGAGCGATCGGCCCACAGCGCTCCTCGTTGGCAGTCAATGAAATGCGGCAGCGAGTACAGACCGTCGCCACTCAGGCTGCACAGTCACGCAACGTCGTAGTTGATGCCCTCGACTCGCCGCCTGCTCCCGTGATCGACCGGCTGGACGACGCAGTCGGTGTGGCACGCTCTGCCGAAGCAGAGTTGGGGCGGCTCGCACAGCGCACAGAATCACTGGCGGTTCAGGCCGCTCGTGCAGACCAGGTACAGCGCGTGGCGGGTGATACGTCGGCCGGGGCCAATCTGCTCAACTCCGGCGTGACATTCGTCAGATCACAGTCGTCGGGCGATCACTCGTCACAGGGAGCCGGTGCGGTCTCAATCGGGAGAAACGCCGTCAACTTGTTCCTGCGACGAAATGGGGCCACCACTCCGGGTGCCCCGACATCGCCGGCAACTGGGGCCTCGCCTACTGGACCTCGGTAACCTGAGTTGCGGCCGTTCGGCTGGTCGAGAAGTCGAATACCTTCCCCAGGTGTACGACGGCCTTCAGGTCCTCGTGCCCCGGAGTGATTGTCACAGTGTTCACCACCGGGTTCTTACGCATTCCGAACCACGATGTTGTCGGCTCGAGCACCATGTACTCGGCATGCGTCAGCACGTAGTACGCACCGTCGGCTGCGTTCTGCATGACGGCCATTACGGGGCGGTCACCGCCAGGGCGGAATCGGGCAACAGACGCGTCGCTCATCTTGGGCAGCGCGGTTGCGAGGTTGGTGGCACCGCTGATCGCGTCGCTCAATGAGGCCGCGTCGGTTCGGAACCACGGCATGTCGCGTCCAGTTGGCTTCCCGAAGAACGGGTCAGACGACGACAGGAATGCATTCCTGCCCTGCTGTTCGCTGATGAATCGCATTGTCCCGGCGCGCCACGATGACGGAACTGCATCGACGGCGACCTTGGTGAAATTGACTGCAGGCATAACGGGAGTGTCCTCTCAAAGAAAGTCGTTCGCGCACGTTACCGGCGGACACTGTGTGCAGCGCAGTTTCTTCAGAATTCGGCCGCTGTGCGCTGAGCTGTGGCCGCACTGTCCCGACCGGGTCAGACGTTGAAGCGAAACTCGACAACGTCATCTGGCTGCATGACGTAGTCCTTGCCCTCCAACCGGGCCTTGCCGACGGAACGGGCATTGGCCAGTGATCCTGCTGCGATCAGGTCCTGGTAATCGACAACTTCAGCGCGAATGAATCCGCGTTCGAAGTCAGTGTGGATGACTCCGGCTGCCTGCGGAGCGGTGGCGCCGATGGGAATCGTCCACGCACGCACCTCCTTCTCACCAGCCGTCATGTAGGTCTGCAGGCCGAGCGTGTGTTGGGCAGCGGCCACGAGCGTATCGAGCCCCGACCGGTGCTGCCCGAGCGAGGCAAGCAACTCAGCCGCTTCCTCCCGCGAGAGGTCGACGAGGTCGGCCTCGACACTTGCGCAGACGATAACGGCGTCTGCCGGGGCAACGAGTGCAGCGCACTTCGTGGCGAGTGCATCGTCGGCCAAGGAATCCTCGTCAACGTTGAAGACGAAAATAAAGGGCTTTGCCGTGAGCAGATGCAGATCCCGCAGTGGTTCCAGATCGATGCCGGCAGCGCTCAACAGCGTCCCTTCGTCGAGCAGTGACCGAGCCTGCTCCAGGGCTGCTGCCAGTGCCTTCTGCGACGAATCCTTCCGCACCTTGGACAGGCGCTTGTCAATGGACTCGATGTCTGCGAGAACCAGCTCCGTATTGATCGTCTCGATGTCGGCCTGCGGGTCGACCTTGCCGTCAACATGGGTGACGTTGTCATCCGAGAAGGCCCGAACGACCTGAACGATGGCATCGCATTCACGGATGTTCGCCAGAAACCTGTTGCCCAACCCCTGCCCTTCAGAGGCACCGCGCACCAGTCCGGCAATATCGACAAATGTCACGGATGACGGAATGACCTTCGGTTCGCGGCCCTCGCGCTCGTGAATCACCCGTGCGAGCTCATCGAGGCGAGGGTCGTTGACGGGCACGACGCCGACGTTGGGCTCGATCGTGGCAAACGGATAGTTCGCTGCGAGGGCGCCCGCCTTGGTGAGCGCATTGAACAGAGTTGATTTGCCGACATTCGGCAGTCCGACGATCCCGATCTTCATGACGGTGGATCGTACGCGAAGTCAGCACCGCTCACAGCTGCACCCGTCCCAGCATCCGTCGGAGAGCAGGTTCCAGATCCGGATCCCGAAAGACGAAATCCGAATCTGCCAATGCTGTAGGGCTGACCCGCGCACTGCACAGAAGCAACTCGTCTGCCATCCCCCGCCCGAGTATTGCCCGGACCGCCGGTGCGGGCGCAGGAAGCAGCGCCGGCCGACGGATGACACGACCCAGCGTCCTGGCGATATCCCGCATGCGCGCGGGGTTCGGTGCAACGATATTGACCGGCCCGCTGACCTCGGGCCGTGCAATCAGATGTTCGATTGACGTCAGAACGTCATCGAGGCTGACCCAGCTGTACCACTGCCGCCCAGAGCCCAGCGGGCCTCCTGCACCGACTTTCGACGCAGTCAGCAGCGGCCACAGGGCACCGCCGCGGGGTGTCAGCACGATGCCAAGCCGCGCATGCACGGTGCGAATACCGGCGTTGCGGGCCGGATCAGCAGCCGCCTCCCACCGTCGCGCAACGTCTGGCAGGAATCCGCTGCCATACTCCGCGGATTCGTCGAGCTCGACGTCACCGCGATCACCATATGCACCGATTGCCGAGGCACAGATCAATACCGAAGGCGGCGACGACAGCGAGGCAAGCGTTCGGGCCAGTAGTGAAGTGCCCTCGACACGACTCGACAGTATCGATGCCCTGCGATCGTCGTTCCATCGGGATGGAATCCGACCACTCCCGGCTATTGATTCTCCAGCGAGGTGCACAACGGCATCAAGGCCCTCGAGCTGCTTCGGTGGGAGCGTTCCGTCGCTGGGATCCCAAATGACGGGCGCAACCATCCCGATTGGATCGCCTGTCTCGACCGTTCGCGGTGGTCGGCGCACGATCGGCACCACGGTGTGCCCGGCCGTTGCCAGATAGGCAGCCAATAGTCGACCGATCAGGCCAGTTGCACCGGTGATGCCGATCTTTTTTCCGCGTCCCAGATCGGCACGACCGTGCGCGGCGAGGTCCTCAGCGATCGTGGCACGGCGCCAGGCAAATACCTGCTCCAGCCTGGAATGCACGTATCGCCCGGCCAGCGCATTCCCAAGCCCTCGGACGGGCAGGCGGTAGTTGACCGTATCGATCAGCTGCGACGTGCCTGTACCGGTATCGATGACTTCATGCACGTGTGCCCACTCGGGAAATGGCCCTCGCTCAAGCACGTCGCGAAATCGGTGTCCGGCCTCGTAGCTGTCGTGGCTGATCGTCCAGGTTGTTGCAACGCCTGCCGGGCCCGGCACACGCAGGCGCACAGTCATCGAGTTGTCCTGAATCCGTCCTGACCGTGCCACAACCGAGGACTGGTCCCACGGCGGCACCAGCCGCTCAAACGCTCCCGGGCGAAGATGCCAGTCAAACAGCTCCGCTGCCGCGATATCGGTATCGAGTCGAGAGACAAACGTCGTCATGCCCCGATCATTCCATCTCACCGATCGGCGGATGCGTCAAAACTGCGGAAGTCCACTGATGCGGGGGGCCGGCACCTCAGGCAAGTGTGTGACCAGTCGTACATGTTGTTCGCAGGGAGTTGGTTCCATGGAACGCACACGCACGGGCACGATCGCCCTGACCGCGGTCGCCGCCATCGCTGCACTCGGTATTGGCGGCTGTTCGTCGGACACGCGCCAAACATCCTCGTCGTCGGCAGATTCCAGTGGGAAAGTGTCCATTGGCGACGGCAGTGTCTGGGTCGCCAACGAAAACGGCAACAGTGTCAGCGTGATCGACGCCGGATCTCGACGCGTGGTCGCCACGTTGACGGGCGTCCCTGGGCCGCACAACATCCAGGTCTCAGCCGACGGTGACAGCGCCTGGGTGGTCAGCGGCCCGACCTCGCGTGTTGCCGGCATCAACGCTCACTCGTACGCACTCGACGGAAGCGCACCGACCGGCGAACACCCCGCGCACGTGGTCGAATTGCCAGCGATCGGCACTCCACCAACTGGATGGATTGCCACGTCCAACTCGGCGGACAACACCCTGTCGTTCATGACGAAGTCTCTCAGCCCGCTCGGAACTGTTGCAGTGGGGAAATTTCCGCACGGACTTCGTCCGTCGCCTGACGGCCTGCTGATCGCCGTCGCGAACATGCATGACGGCACGGTGTCAATCGTCGATCGTCGTGCTCGGAAAGAACTGCGCCAGATTGCCGTTGGGGACACTCCCGTTCAGGTGGCATGGGCACCAGACGGCGCATCACTGTATGCGACGATCAACGGATCGGATCAGGTAGTGCGCGTCGATCCAAAGGCGGGGCGCGTCACGGGGCGTGCCGCCGTGGGTGATGGACCAGTGCAGGTCTACGTCTCACCCGATGGGCGCACGCTCGCGGTTGCCAATCAGGGGACGGAGAAGAAGCCGTCAAACACCCTGACGCTGCTCGACCTCCCGTCGATGAAGGTCCGCGCAACCGTGAAGACGGGCCCCGGGGCGCACGGCGTGGCGATCGACAACGACAGTCACTTCGCCTGGGTTACCAACACCTGGGACGATTCGGTCAGCGTCGTGGATATTCGGCGGGCACGGGTTGTTGCCCGCATCCCGGTTGGAAAAGCACCGAACGGGATCTCGCTCTCGCCTCATCCGGCGCGGCACGCCCCGTCACCGAAAATTGCACTGGACCTGCCATCGAACTCGGAAGATGGTGACGATCACGGTGAGCAGGATGATCACGCTGAGGATGAGGATCACGACTGAGTCGCCGGCTCAACTTCCGCTCGCACCAGTCCATGAGACGTGCCCCGCATCACGAGATCGCCGTGCTGATTCGTGGCGAAAAACGAAATATCGGCCCAGGTTCCACGACTCGACGGCGCGCAGCTCTCAATCGTCCCGGTACACGTCACCGTGTCACCTGACCAGGTTGGCTGAACGAACTCAAAGGTCATCGTCCGTGCCATGTAGTTGAGTCGGCCGCCGATCTCGGTTGGGAGTGTGGCAACAAGCAGGCCGTGAACGATGACGCGACCGTCGTGCCCCGAATCCACATGGTGATCGCCATTGTCACCTGACAGCTGCGCGAACTGATCGACCATCGCACGCGTGAATGTGCGGGTTACAGATTCCGTGTGGCCGGCTTCCATGGAGGAAGACTACACCGCCTGCCAGCCCGCTTGTCAGGCGCTTCGCTTCTCAACAAGCCGCTCAAATCGAACGTGCGATTCCGCAGGCATCAGCCGCCTCGCCTCGTCTGACATGAGCCGCAGACGCGCTGCGTCGAAGGCCTCTGGATGGCGAACCTGGAACAGGTGATTCGATTCAAGGATGTCCCGCAAGCCACCCGTGCCCGACCCGGTCACCACCAGGTGCGTCGACTTCGGGTGGCTGGCGTGCCCACGTGGGACGAGTAGATCGCGCGCCCCCTCGATCGTCGTCAGCGTGGTGTGCGACGGCAATGCGTCCTCACGGACCAGGCGCAAGTACGGCGAACCAGATGTCATCTGGAGCGCTGCCTCACCGAAGGCGGCTCGGGCGATCCGGTTACCGCGCATTGCATCGCCAAGCCCGTTGTCCCATCCGGGCAATCGGCCAACGCCGTCGAACGGCGAACCGATCGCCACAACATTTGCAACCGGCAGCTCGAGGCCAGAGCGCACGCTCTTGAGCTTCAGCTGTTCATTGATATACGAGGCGAACTCTGGGCTATCGGCGTGCAGTGCTGCAAGTGCACCACCACGCTCCTCGACCGGCAGCGCCTTGATGCGCTGGTAATGAGCCTGCAGCTGGGCATACCGGGTCGAAATCAGGCCGCCCTCACTGTGCCCGATGAAGTTGACGTGGCGGGGAACAATTCCGTGGGTCAGATCGTCGACGGGCACCCCGAGGTTGTGAGAAAGCCGAAGCAGCTCTGCACCCGACATCGCGTCCAGCAGCGCATTGGGATGCGGCAGACCCTGCGCGTGCCCCTGCACCTGCTGCGCCAGCCGAATCACGTTGCGATCGATGTTGACCAGGCCGTTCGCATACGGATCAAAGCGGTGCGCCTGGAATCCGTCGAGACGCATCGAATTGACCCATTCACCGAGGTACTTGCCACTGCTCGTCCAGCCGCCGACAACGAAGACCGGGTCGCCGGTTGCGGCCAGCACGTGCGTGACGTCCTGCGGCAGTTCCGAACCGAGTCGGCCTTTCGATCGTGCCGCCATCGGCTCGAGCGCATCAACCGTGGCAATAAAGGCATCACGCGCCACACGTCCGGATCGCTCGATTGCGTGAATGCCACTCTCACGTACTGAATTCAGGAAACTCATCAATCCCCACTCGTCCACAGCCGCCGCCGGGGGCGGTCCTCACTTCTCCCTGTCCCGTTATCGGCAACGGCGCGATATCCGTTGCGCCGTGCCGCAGGGCACGCTACGCTTCGTCAAGCGAATCGGCTGCAAGGCTGGTTCGTTCCTTATCCAGAGTGGTGGAGGGATACGGCCCTGTGAAGCCCGGCAACCAGCACCTCGGTGCACGGTGCCAACTCCGGCGAGTGATCGCGAGATGAGGTTGCGGAGTGAAGCATCCATTTGAACAACGACTGCACGATGGCCCGCTCCTTGCTGATGGGGCAATCGGAACACTCCTGCACGACAGAGGACTTCCGTGGGGCCAGTCGCTTGAACGGCTGACGCTGGACGAGCGGGACCGGGTCCAGCAGGTGCACCTGGACTACCTGCACGCGGGCGCGGAACTGCTGACGACCAATACGTTCTCCGGCAACCGCCTCCGTCTCGCGCTGCACGGTCTGGAAGACCGGGTTCGTGACATCAATCTTCATGGCGTCAAGGTTGCACGCGAGGCGCGTGAGGTGTCTGGACGGGCTGCCTTCGTAGCCGGGTCGGTCGGGTCTGTCGGCCGAAGTCTGAGGGGCCGGCAACCTGCCGCCGCAGAGCTGCGCGATGCCTTTACGGAACAGATCGAGGCGCTCCTGGAAGGCGGGGCAGATCTGATCCTGCTGGAGACATTTACTGACGTCGAGGAGCTGCTCATCGCCGTCGACGCTGCAGACCAGTGCTGCGATCTGCCGATTGTCGCGTCGATGTCATTTGACGACGAGGCATGTGCTGGCACGGTTCAGGCGACAGTCGACGCCGCGCGCCGGATCGCCGATTCTGCCGCCACGGTCTGTGGCATCAACTGCTCCGTCGGCCCCAACGGTGCCTTGAACGTTCTGCGGCAGATTCGCCCGACGATCGACCTGCCGATATCGGTCATGCCCAACGCGGGCCTGCCGACGCGCCAGGGGCAGTCATATCACTACCCATCGTCCCCCAACTATCTCGCCGCCCACGCAACGAGGTACTTAGATGAGGGAGAGACGATTGTCGGGGGATGTTGTGGCACAACACCACGGCACATCCGCGCGATGCAATCGTCGTGGATTGCCGCACGTGAACATGCGACCTACCGTGCGATCGTCGACGGCCCGCGACGCATCGTCGTCGACGAACAGACCCAGCTACCACCGGTGGATCAGCCCGACGCCGATCCTGTTGACCCCCACCAATCCGGCCTTGCCAC
>CAYNNW010000011.1:0-3389 GCA_964398435.1 uncultured Gaiellales bacterium
AGACGCATCCGCTCGTCAGCGGGCTGCTGGAGGGCGGTGAACGGGTTGCCTGGGGCGCCAAGACGATTCCCGAGGGCGGCTGGTGGGCTCTGCCGAAGCGACTGGCGGTGCCGGGCGCGATGCTTGTGGGCGATGCCGCCGGGTTCGTCAACGTGCCCAAGCTCAAGGGAGTGCACTACGCGATCCAGTCGGGAATTGAAGCTGCAGATGCCATCGCCGACCGGCTGATCGCAGGTGAGGACATGTCCGCAGCGGATGCCCTGGATGCGTATGACACGAAGATTCGCGACGGCTTCATCGGTCGCGATCTGTTCAAGGTTCGCAACACCAAGCAGGCGTTTCACAAAGGGTTCTGGATCGGAGGCCTGCTCGCCGGAATGATGGACCTGACCGGCGGGCGGTTCCCGGGCGGCAAGCGTCGTAACCACTCCGACGCCGAGCAGGAGATGTTCGATTCCGGGCGTACCTGGACTGAGCCGGATGGAAAGCTGACGTTCGACAAGCTGTCCAGCGTCTTTGCATCGGGGAACAGCACCCGCGACGACCAACCTGATCACATTCGCGTGAACCGGCAGGTGCCGCGGCTGATTGCCCGCACGTGGGTGAACATGTGCCCGGCTGCCGTCTACGAGATTGCCGACGAGGAAGCATCCGGCCCGGATGACGGCATGGTCACGTTGATGGTCAACCCGTCGAACTGTGTGCATTGCGGTGCAATCACCGCCAAGGGCGGCCGGCTCACCCCCCCTGAAGGCGGCAGCGGCCCTGAGTACCAGGTGACCTGAACCGACGCCAGTGGACTACAGCGCGGGTCCATCCGGGTCGGGCACGAGCGCGATCACGGTCGCATCGGGCGGGAGCCACGACTCGACCTTCCAGTACCCGGGGTCGCCGGGTCGCCGGGCGAGCTCAGGTTCTGGTGATGAGTACTTGTGGCTGACCTTGGTTCGCTCGGTCCCGTCGCTCGTGCGGTAGCGAACCGCAGGCTTCGAGAAGCCAAGGTCCTCCTCGGGAAGCATCAGCATCGTGCGCAATTCAAGAATGGGTGCGTGTGACATTGCCTGACTCCGGGCTCGCTGGCGTCCAGCGAGGTCGATATGGTGCAGCTATGGAAGCTGATTATCGAGGGAACTATAAGTCCGCTGTCGACGAGGCGCTCGTTGGTGGGGTCGGGATCTATGCCGACTTCGACAAGACCCGGATGATGGAATGCTTTCGTCTGCTCTCGGCAGATCGAGACCGACTGCTGACCTTCGTTCGCCGTGAAGGGATTACGGCCGGCAAGGTCGACACGCTGCAGACGCTCCGCAGCCCCAAGCCGCTGTTCCAGATGATCGCGGTTGCAGAGGACACGAAGAAGGTTCGCGCGTATCTGATGCGGATCAGGGCCGACGAGAGCTGATTCGACGTCGGCGATAGCCGACGTATGCGGCCAGAATTGAGACGGTGACTGCCACTCCGACCCACCACGGTGGGACTGCAATGACGGTGGGGAAGCGGGCCTTCAGCGGGCGCCCACCGGCAGCCGACAGAGTCAGCTCCGGCCTGTACCACCCCAACATCGGTGGCCTGTTCCAGCGAGCCGTTACGCGGCGGCGACCGTCCGGCAGCACCAGAACCTCGCGTACCCTGGTTCTGTGCGATGCGCGTCCGGCCCATCCGCCCGTCTCGAATGTACCGCTTGCCTGGACCAGCGTGTTGCCGCGATTGACCAGATCGGCGGTAAATGTGGCTGGACGGCCACTCTGTACGAATCGAGGCGAGCGTTTCGGCACAAGACGAGCATCCACGCGTGCGTCTCCCGGAACAATCAGGAAGATCTGTGATGCGATGCCCGCTTCCACGGTGACCCGTGAGCGTCCATCATTACCGCTCCCCAGCGTCGTTACCCGGTGGCTGACCAGCACTGCCAGCGAATGGACCCCAGGATCGGCCCCCGCAGGGACATCGATGGAGACCGGGATTCGGGCGGAATCGCCTGCCGGAATCTGGAGTGAGTTCACTGCCGGACGAATCCACGACCGGTCAGGTCGACCGCGACGCAGGGGCTCCACTGTTGATGTCGGGCGCCTGGACGCACGCAGTGACACAACGCTGAGATAGAACATCCTGTCCAGCGGCGTGCGATTGGTGACTGTCACGCCAATTTGTTCGCGGGATGTCGGAGAAACGGTGCGGATCGTTCGCGGCGGCGTCAGCGCTATCACCTGGTCGCGGCGTCGCTGTTCGGGACGTCCCGGGGTAAGTTCTACCGATCGATCCCTGTGTGAGCGTTCTACGGCTGACGCAGCAGTCGTCGTGGCCATGCACCCCGCCAGGCCAACGGCGACGCAGATCGCGGCGACGGCATGCCATCGGGCGTGCCCGAGGACCTGGCGAGCGCTCGGACATGCCGCCTGAGCAGTATCACATCGAAATCGTGCACGCACTCGTGCGATCTACCCGGATGAGCCGGGGCGGGAACGCCTGCCGGAATCAGCGCGCGATCGATTCGAACAGGACCGTGGCCTGGTAGTTGCCCGGGGGCTGCAACGGCGACGGGTCGGCGCTTGCGGCAAAGCGGAACCCGCATGTCCCATCACCGAATATGTTCGTTTGGCATGCAATTTCAGGCGCATCCTGGATGTCATACCATTGGAGTGGGGCTGCCCCAGACAGCCCGGACGTGTTCTGGGTCCACACGGCTGCTGCAGGGGCCGTGACGGTTCTCAATCGCGCAGCAAAGCCGCCGTTGCTGCCGTTAAAGGCCGCCGGTGGACTTCCGCTGACATCGGGGATAACGGCGGTTCCGCACGAGGGCGAGACGCACGTCATCGCGTCCATCCCCGGATCCGTCCCGGCAGTTGCATCCGACACGTACAGATCGGCCCCCTGCAACGAATTCCCCGAGCCAAAGACAACCGAACAGTCGGACGTGGACTCACGTGCCGGATCGCCGGGCGTCAGGTTCGGAATCGTCAGCGAATTGCTGTCACAACTCGTTGAAATGTGCATTTCCTTGATGACAAAGCCATCAACGGTGACGGACGACGTGGCATCGCCGTGTGCGACGGGTGCTGAAAGACCAGCGGCGTAGCAACTGGCCACAATCGTGAGAACCACCAGCGGAAGCCAGAGAAGCGTCTGAGCTCTGTCGCCCCCACGTACGTCGGGCTTGGCCAGTGTCAGGTCGTGCGCTCCCACCTGTACAGTATCGGCATCAACACTGGATTTCTTGACGCACCAGTGCTACTCGTCAAGTCCGAGGAGCTCGTCGTCATCCCAGTCCTCGTCAAGGTACTGCTTCCAGGCCGAGCGGCGTCTGCGCATCCACAGGCCAACAGGGAATGACAATGCCACCAGCACCAGCGCAAACCACCACCAGGGAGGCATGATCGCAACTGCGGGGA
>CAYNNW010000011.1:3399-5682 GCA_964398435.1 uncultured Gaiellales bacterium
GGTCTTGCCGGTACGGCTCTTCAGCTCTGCCTCCGCCACGAATCGGCCAAAGCGGGGTGGATTGGTCCAGAGCACCTCGACCGTCCGGGTGCTGCCCCGCAGCAGGTAGGTGGTGGGAACCTTGAGCTTGGTGACGTCGTTCCCGAACAGGCTGTCTATTCGGACATCACCCGCAAGCGCATCGGTCACGTTACCGCTGTTTCGAACCTTCAGTTCGTAGGCAACGAAACCGCTGCCACCGTTGAACAGATACCTGTCACGAACCTGTGCGTCGACGATCTTGACGTCACGGGTGACCTTGCCCGGTACCGTCAGAAACAGCTGACCCAGGATGCGAGTGGTGACGCCGACGCGGGCCCCTGCATCCTGACCATTCTTTCCTTTCGGATGGATCGTTACGACGACCCCCGCATAGCTCGACCCCACCGGTGCATCGGCGGGTGGCGTAATCGCGACCTCAAACGTTACGGATTCCCCTGGAACTGCGGCGAATGTGTCGATCTCGGGAGTGACCCAGGTCTTCGCTCCGTAGCGGGCGGTATCGACGATGCTGACGATATTGCGTCCATGCTTGGACGCAGCGATGTCGACGATCTCGATATCGATCTCGACGGGACCCTCTGTACGGTTATGCACCGTCAGTGGAACAACCGTCGTCTTTCCCGGCTCGACGTCGCGCTCGACCCGGTCCGGGCCAAGTGCGACGAGCCCGTCGGGACGAAATCCCTCCGAGGCCGTGATCACTTTGCGGACTACCTTGCCGCCAGCGTTGTCGGATACTGGCGCGGCTACGGCCGTACTGATCGCCAATAACTGGGCGATCAGCAATGCGAGCCCTACAGCACATACGCATCTCACGTGTCGCGGAAAGCTGATCATCACACCGGTTTGCCCGGTGGTTCCCCCCCGCACTACCATCGCCCCCATCAGGGTGAAAGCGTGAGGTTCCACCTATCTAGCAGGTGAGTGTGTCAAACCAGCTGGACGCGGGGCGCCGCCCCCTCAGACCGGCCTACTGCGCAGTGACGGTCGTATTCAGCGTGCCCGAGTAGTTGCCGGCAGCTGTTGCACCGGGCGAGCCGGCGTCGCCGCCGAACTCGAAGCGACAGTCGACGGAGGTCGAAGGTGCTGTCGCTTCACACATGTCGGAGCTTGCCTGTGGTGGGTTGACGAAGCTGGCTTCAGTCGTGCCCGTGACGTCGCCATTGCCGTCGGCCGCCCACATCGCTGCGCCGTTCGTGCCGCTGACCGATTCGAGCGCGATGCCAAACTCTCCCTCACCGAGCGCGGCGGGCACGGCGGTGGTTCCTGATCCGTCCTCGAATCGGTCGTATGCGTTGGCCGAACAGTCCGGCGTATCGGGGTTGGCGTCGTCCTGGCGACAGAAGAACTGGTCTCCCGCGGTGCTGTCGACACCGGACAGATGTGCACCGGCAGGTGCGTTTGTACTGAACAGAATGTTGCAGCCGACAAGCTGGTTCTCATTCGCGGCGTAATCGAAGTTGGCTGCAAAAGAGATCGTTGCGTCGAACGGTGTTGCACCCACGCCGCACGCGGATGTGATCCCCGTTTCACTGGTGACCACGCCGTTGACGGTCACGTTCGAGGTGGGGTCAGGAGCACCGGTGGCGCTGGGGATCAGCGAGAAGCCTGCAACGGTGAGCGCTGAGCCCAGCAACACCAGGATGGCAGGGACCCATGCGAGTCGCTGTGGCTTCAGTGCGGCTGTGCTCATGAATTGACCCTCCACAAGTCCTGGGATTTCGCCCAGACGATTGGTCGTCTGTATGTGGTATCGGCAGGTTGACGGAGGTTCTGAAGGGTCAATTGTGGGGGCGAAGTATTCGTGTGGGGATTTCTCCTCATGAAATCCTCACATCTTCCGATAATCGATTCGGTGGTGACGTTCAGGCTCGGGGAAATGTTCTTAGCGCGCGATCTCGAATCGTGTTGCATCGTGCCGAATTCGAAGGCGTGTTGCTCATGATAGGCGTGCGTGAGTTGATGGTTGGCGGAGTCACGGCGCTCGTCGCGGCCGGGTCCGTGACCGGCGTTGGCTCGTTCCTGTCACCAGGTTCTTCCGGGACCATCGAGGTAAGCGGCTATTCGTACACCAAGCCCAAGGGCTGGGCCACCGTCGACAAGTCCGAGGGGGCCGGGGCCGGCGTTGCCGGGTTGCCCGCCGGCAAGGTCGTTCGAAGTATCTGTACTCGGGCGGACGACCAATCTGCCAGGACTGCGTCTACAGGAGGGGCAGCCCGGCAGGGGCGAAAGGCAACTCCG
>CAYNNW010000011.1:5692-8070 GCA_964398435.1 uncultured Gaiellales bacterium
CAGCAGCGCAGAAGCGATCGGCGAAGAAGAAGGGCGCGTCCTCGACCTCGACGCCGTGTGATGGAGGAGCGGTGGTTCACTTTGTCTCGTTCTCGTCTGACGAGCACCTGCCGGGATTTGCGTCACTGCCTTCAGTGCTGGATCGATCGCTCGGGCGTACGGTGAAGGGCTTTCATCGAAGCGGCACGCATGTGTCGCCGACTGCTGACGGGTCTCGATACCTGACGTACGAGTACCGCTTCCGGACACGGCGCGGAGAGCATCGACGCGTGGTGATCGGCAGCTGGCGCGGTCAGAAGGGCGAAACGCTCGTTGTCGCGAGCGGACGCGCGGCAACGTTCGAAAGACACCGCACAGAGATCATCGAAATGTTCGATGGAGCATGGGAAAGCGGTTGAGCGCGGTCTCTCGGCGACCCTTCCTTGGGGGCCGGGTCAGGCGCTCGCGGCCGGTCGTGTGCGATCGTGGCGCGGCCGACTGGAATCGGTGTTCTCGTGCGTTGTGAGTGCAGAATCCGAAGCTGATTGCGGAGATTCCGCCTGGATCAGCGGTTGCCAAGGACGCAAGCGACGGTAGCTGTGTACGCGCCGCGCTGCGCGTTCCGCGCGGCGATCATGTCCGAAGAATGCAATCGTTGCGCGATGCCAGTCACCGGTCTGCTCGTAGAGCCAGCGCAGCATGGTCGCACCATGCTGGATATTTGCGCGTGCGTCCTCGCGCGCCTGAGGGAATGCATCGGGAAACCACACATCGTTGAGCTGCATGCAGCCCCATGCTGTTCCGTGTGCTGCTTCGCCTGCCAATGGTCTGCCATCGGAATCGACGTGCCGCCAGCGAGATGCCTGCCAACACACGGCCTTCAGCAGATCGCGCGGAACATCCGCTTGGGCGGCCTCTTCGCCGAGCATCGTGTCGTACCAGCGCAGTGCGTGGTCGGCTGATCGGTGCTCTGATACACCATCGCGTCGACCTGTCCCACGCCGCACATCGTCGGGTATGGACGATCGTGCGGGTATCGCGTGTCGAAACCGAACGAGCAGGGGTGAATGCCCTGATCGACGTTCGGACGCGGCGTATCGCCGAAGCAGTCGGGTCATCGTCTATCCAATGGGTCGAGATAGGGCAGGGGATCCGGCCAGATCGATGGCAGAAATACCGGTCTGACCGTACGCAGCCGAACGCTCCGGGATCTGCTTCTGCCTGAGCGGCCGCTCCCGCCACCCATGACCGTCCGGGCTTCTGCGTCGGCCCCTTCTGCGGGGGAGGACGCGGGCTTAGTGTCAACGGGGGGCGGCGGACTTCGATGATCGATGAACTGCTGCCTGTTGTCGTACAGATAGCGAGCAAAGCTCACGTGGACTGCGCTCCTTTCCAGGTCGCCGTCGGTATGGAGTGGAGGGCCAAGCCGTGGCCTGATTCCGTTCCTGCCGCTCTATCGAGTGGAATGAAGGGGCCAGTTGCGCGGCAGGGGCGGCCATCCTGCTGGCCGCTTTTCGGCGAACCGCCTGCATCCCAGTGTGGATGCTGGATTGTCCGGCGGCGTAACCCTGGCTGGACGCAGCGCGATACGCGGGCGCAGGCCGGGAATTGTGGGACACCCAATGCGAGGAAGGATTCGAACGCTGACATCCAGCCGATCACACCGTGTGCGCATGGCAGTCGTCAGCAGTTGCGTCGCCGTTGTACTGATGGCGGGCGGGGCTGCGCTTCTGGTCGTGCCTGCACGAGCTGCGACGATTGGTGACTCGGCCGCAGCCGCGGCGCCGCTTCGCGTCGACGGTGTGCCACACCAGGTTGCAATGGCTGGGGCCACCGTTGCCAGAACCGATCCTGCGCCCAGTTGTCGCGGCCAGCACGCGTCCGCCGGAACCGTCTGGCTCAAGCTGCCTCAGCGCAGTCCCGGACAGGCTGCCCACCTGTCGCTGACTGTTGCCGCGGGGAGCGGTCGTGTTGTCGGGAGCCTGTATGCGGCGGTACCCGTGGCAGGTACCGAGGTGACGTGCGTTGCTGCGACAACGGCCGAGAACCGGGCGCGGCTCGTGTTGGCCCCCGGAATCACATATTGGCTGCTGATTGAAAGCGCCGGTGTTGAACGGCCGGTTGTGTCGGTCACCGCCCGACTGTCTCGCACGCCGTGGCGAGTCGAATCTCCGCTCCCAAATCGGCGGCAGGGAGTCAGCGCCGTCGCTGCGGCGGGTGCGATCCATGCAATCGGTGGCTTGCAAACATCATTCATTCCCGGTGTGCCCAGCGGCCAGCAGAGCGATGCAGTCGAGCGCCTGGATCCGTCGACCGGGGCGTGGACGACGGTCAGCAGGATGCCTGTGCCGATCGGGTACGGCGCTGCTGCAACCATAGGGAACGAGATCTTCGTCCCT
>CAYNNW010000011.1:8080-14510 GCA_964398435.1 uncultured Gaiellales bacterium
GGAGCCGATGCCTCGACCGTACCCACCAGGTGTATGACGCTGCACGAAGACGTTGGCGTACGGCGGCATCCATTCCCACAGTGCCACTGTATGACTACGCCGTGGCCGCGGACGATCGGCAACGGGCCTATTACCTCGTCGGAGGCGCATGGGATCCAACGCCGTGCGATGTCGGTGGAACATCGGACGTACGCGTATCGGCGCTCGTCATGCGATACGACGTTGCGACGAACACGTGGACGACGCTTCCTCTGATGTCGCGTGCACGTCGCGGCGCAGTAGCGATTGTCGTTGACGGTTGGCTGTACATTGCCGGTGGCTACGATGGCTCGCGGGTCGTTGACACGGTCGAGGTATGGGACCCGACTGGTCGGCGGTGGTACAGCGGTGCCCCGATGCCGGTTCCCGTCTACGGCGCGGCAGCCGCGGCCGGTACGGCCCGAACCGGGAACCAGTTGATGGTTGTTGCGGGCGGGTGGTCTGACCGCGTGGCAGGTGGTCATGTTGACCAGGTTCAGGCCTACGACGCTCGTGCCAACTCGTGGAGCCGCTGGGGGGGTGGCCTGACGCCACGCGACGCCGTGACCGGCGCCACGCTGCGTGGACGGATGTACATCGTAGGTGGAGAAGCGCTTCAACCCACCCGTGCCGTCGAATCAATGCCCGTCGACCGGCAGCCTCCGAGAATTCGGATTGCAGGTGGAATTCGAACGGCTCCAGGCCGGCCCGGGCGTCGCGGACGGATGCTCGTCAACCTGCGAATTGTCACGACTGACCCATCGGGGATCACGTCCGTGCGCTGGCTGTTGCCTGACGGGTCGGTCCGTCGAGGAGCCGCGCTGTCCATGAGAATCCGCATTCGGCGGGGGAGATCGCGCATCCTGACAGCGCAGGTACGTGACGGAGCGGGCAATATCAGCCGCAGGCAGGTCGTGGTAAAGCGCCGCTGACCGGCTCAGAGCCTGAAGACCGAGACGAGGCGCTTTTCCTGCTCATGGACGCGGGCGACGACCTCAACGTGGTGCTCGATTCCGCTCCCCGACAGCTTGGCGCGGAGGAGATCATCGACCTGGAACGCCCCGGCGCTGTTGTTGAGCTCGATCTCAATGAGCACCGGTCGCTCTTTGCCAGGCGCGAGCCGCACCGATTCAATCGCTGCTGCTGACAGCGCATGGATACTGATGCTTCCCTGCTGAAACGGGATTCGCGAGCGTCCGTGTGACATGTCGAGGGCATCAGCAACACGAACGACGCCGGATTCGATTGTCAGGGGTGTTCCGCCGCTGCGGTGCGAAATGATCGACTGAAGTACTTCGCTGGCAACGGCCGTCTGTTGTGCTGTTGGATAGAGACCTTCGAGAAGCTCTCGAAGCTTGCGGTCGGCGAGAAACAACGAGAATTCCTCGTGCCCCTGCCGGTGAATCGACATGCCAATGTCATGAAGCAGGCATCCGAGCAGCACCACGACTTCGGAGTCCCTCCGAGTCATGCCGTAATCCGTCATCATCGCCGGCTCCACACCGGCTCGAACGAGCAGCCGGAGCAGCTTGAGTCCGATGTTGGTGACGATCTGCATGTGCACCCATGAATGGTCATTCATCGCCAGACGTGCGACAGCATTCAGATTGGCAATGTGCCACCACGTTCGAAGCTCATCGTCCGCGTTGATGCGCGCGACGACCTGCTCGAGTTGGCGATTTCCGCGAGTCGGCACATTGATCCGTGCCTCTTCGATGAATTCCTCGAGGGACTGGGCGGCAAGCGCACGTTCATGGTGCCGCGCAACTTCGTTGACCAGCCGTCCGGCCGCCGGAATTTCGCTGGTGAAGACCGGCTCTTCCTCTGGAGGAACAGCAAAATCATCGGATTGTGCGTCCTCGGAAGGGCCATTCGAGCCGCTTGTGAAATCGTTGTGTGAGGTCGAGTCAGCCATCGATTTATTTGTCTACCCGCGTGCGAGCCTTACGACGCATTCCCAAGAATTGCGGCCAATTCGGCATTGGTGCTTGCAATCCGTCCGACGGCTCTTGCAGGATACGTCTCGCATACGGGATGGGATTCCGTCGTGCGATTGATCAGATACACGTGAAGGAGAACAAGGCATGGGCCTGACCAAGACCGGTCTTATCGAGAAGGTAGCTTCTCGCACCGACCTCTCAAAGAAGGAAGCTGGCGAGGCCGTCGAGGCGATCCTCTGGGCAATCGAGGGTGAGCTCAAGGCTGGCAGCGATGTCAACATCACCGGCTTCGGCAAGTTTTCGGTGAGCAGCCGAGCAGCCCGCACCGGCGTGAATCCTCGCACCGGCGAGAAGATCAAGATCAAGGCAGCCAAGGTGCCGCGGTTCTCGCCCGGCAGCAAGCTGAAGGAGACCGTCAACAAGGGCCGCTGAGCCATCGTTGACGTGGTGTGAGCAATCACACCGCTTGGGATTTCGGGGCGCGCTTTCGGTCACTGGCCGGGAGCGCGCCCCGACCCTCTTCCCGGGCAGTTGAAGCCGACTCGAGGTTGCCATATTGCGTCGATGTGAACCAGCCGTCCGCGTAGCCCACTAGAATTGCCCGCTGTGACAAGCATTCCAATCACCACCATCGCTGAATCAGTTGAGGGCCTGTCGATCGACGGTGCCGCTGAAGACGTCTGCGTCGACGACGTAACCGTTCGGTCGGCAGACGTGCGACCCGGATCGCTGTTCTGCTGTGTCCGCGGGGCCTCCAGCGACGGCCACAGGTTTGCGGCTGATGCGGTCTCGTCCGGGGCGACGGCGTTGCTCGTGGAACCGGATGGGGCGCTCACCGACGTAGATCCGGCCGTTCCACGCCTCATCTGCTCGAATGTTCGCGAAGTGCTCGGTCCGGTCGCTGACCTGGTCCATGGAATGCCGAGCTCGCGAATTGGCGTGTACGGCGTTACCGGGACCAATGGCAAGACGACAACGACGCACATCCTCGCCTCGATTCTGGAAGCTGCCGAGCACCAGACCGGCATGATCGGGACCGTTGGGGTTACGGTCGGTCGCGAGCGGCGGGAGACGTCGTTTACGACTCCGGAAGCTCCAGATCTGCACCGCCTGCTCGCCGAGATGGTGGCCGGTGGGGACACTGCATGTGCGATCGAGGTTTCTTCGCACGCACTGGACCAGGACCGAACTCGGAACGTGCGCTTCGCTGCCGTCGGATTCACCAATCTCACCCGGGATCATCTCGATTACCATCGGGGATTCGAGCCGTACTACCTGGCCAAGCGACGACTGTTTACCGACCGCGGCCCCGAGGGGCAGGTGTGGCCTGCTGCCGTCAATTGCGACGACGAGTGGGGAAGTCGGCTGTTCGACGAACTCGTGCACAGCGATCGAGAGGATGTACCGGTCTGGGGGTACACACTCAACGGAATGAATCGCGCCTCGGTCAGCGCCCAGTACGAACTGGTCACCGGCGGTGCGGTTATCGACATTGAGTCGCCCGCCGGGGATTTCCAGCTTCGATCACCGCTTCATGGTCGTTTCAACGTCGAGAACGTGCTCTGCGCGGTCTCGATGGCATTGCTTGGCGGTGTCGACGTCGCATCGATACAGGGCGGACTCGATCATCTTGATGGGGTGCCGGGGCGATTCCAGGCTGTTGAGGCCGGGCAGGATTTCAGTGTCTTCGTTGATTACGCCCACACCCCTGACTCGCTCGAGAAGGTGCTTGCCAGCGCCCGCGACCTGACGCAGGGGGCGGTACACGTCGTCTTCGGGTGCGGGGGCGATCGCGACCGGAGCAAGCGACCGATGATGGGACGTGCAGCCGCGCGTGCCGCCGACACGATCACTGTCACGAGCGACAACCCGCGATCCGAGGACCCCGAGAAGATCATCAAGGAGATCCTCGCGGGGACCCGGGGCGGTCAGGCCGAGGTGGTTGTCGAAGTCGATCGACGGGCCGCGATCGAGAAGACCATTGCTCGTGCCACGAGTGGCGATGTCGTTGTGGTTGCCGGCAAAGGACATGAGCAGGGCCAGACCTTTGCTGATCGGGTTGTCCCCTTCGATGACGTCGAGGTGACCCGAAGTGCGCTCGCAGCGCTTGCGGTGGGCTGAAATCGCAGCGTGGGGGCGTCCAGGGTGAACCACCCAGCGGAACATTGGGCCGTGAGGTCACTGGCGATGCCGCACGATTGGTCCCGCGCCTTCGACGGTGATAGCCATGCGGGCCGGGCTACGCGGTCAGGAAACGACCGTTACGCCCGTGTATCGATCGATTCCCGAGACGTTGTGGATGGTGCGCTGTTTATCGCGCTTCCCGGGGTGAACAGTCATGGGATCGAGCACGTCGCTGAGGCCGCCGCAGGTGGTGCAGCGGCTGTGCTGGTCGGAAACGACACGGCACCGGACGCAATCGAGTTCGCAGCCCGCACGCTCCCGGTGTATCTGGATCACCGGCGCACCGGCGAGCAGCTCGTCGGTGTGGTGGGACGAGCCTGGAGGGATGCGGCGGGCTGGCCAGTCGTCGGCATAACGGGGAGCAGCGGCAAGACCTCGACCAAGGAGATGGCGGCAACGCTGCTGTCGCCGCTGATGCCGGGAGTCGTCGCGTCGCATGCGAACTACAACAACGAGTTGGGAGTGCCGCTCACACTGCTCGGCGCCCCCCGCGATTGCAGCGTCGTCATCTGCGAGATGGGAATGCGCGGCGCCGGGCAGATTGCGTACCTCTGCGATGTTGCGGCCCCGAACGTTGGTGTGGTGACCACCATCGGCTCTGCCCACCTGGAGCTCCTCGGTAGCGAGGAGGCAATTGCGGATGCCAAGGCCGAGATATTCGCCGGGACAGTCCAGGCCGGAACGGCCGTTGTTCCGCTGCGGCATCCCGATCTGCTGCGCCGCGCCGCGACGCTCCCGGAGCATCTGGTCGGCTTTGGCCGTGATGCGCACGGTGTGTGTGCCGATGAGCTTGAGTGGTGGTGTGTGGTGAGCCCCGAGTTCGACGGAGCAGGCGGCGAGATTTCGGTTCGGATCGAGACACCGCACGAGACGCTCTCTGCAATCGTCCCTGGCCACGGTGTTCACCACGCCGAGAATCTTGCTGCTGCACTCGCCATTGCACGTGCGCTTGGTATCGGTCCGGACGAGGCGATCGCACACGCGTCTGCGATACGTGTGCCGTCCGGGCGAGGAAGTCTGCACGTTGTGCAGAATGACGTGGTGTTGATGGATGACTCGTACAACGCCAACCCGGAGTCGATGGCCGCTGCACTTGCATCGCTGGCCGGGCGAGCCGGGCATCGGCGTGTCGCGGTCCTTGGGACGATGGCCGAACTCGGGCCTGAGTCCGCGACGTTCCACCAGGCTGTCGGTGAGCGCGCCGCGTCGCTCGGCATTGACCAGCTGGTGGTCGTTGGGACAGGAGCCGATAGTGACGCGCTCGCAGAGGGGTGGGATCGAACGCGGCCGCTTGAGCGAACGGTAGCGATCCGGGTGGCGACTGCCGATGAATTTGTCGGCAAGTGGCAGCGACTGACACGCAGTGGGGACGCCGTGCTGGTCAAGGCGTCCAACAGCGTTGGCCTGTCCGGCGCAGTCCAGGAGTTGCTCGACAGATACGAGCATCGGGTCGGCGGAGGAACGCACGCATGACCCGGATGTTGCTTGCTGGAGTGCTGTCGACGCTGATCGTCATATGCCTTGGCCCCTTGTTCATCCGCTGGCTGCAGCGACGGCGATTTGGCCAGAACATCCGGGAAGATGGTCCGCAGGGACACCTTGCATCCAAAGCCGGTACGCCCACCATGGGTGGGCTGATCGTGCTGGTCGGGGTCAGCGCACCGTACTTCCTGATTGGCCGTGACCATACGAGCTTCGGGCTGTGTGTCTGGTTGACCATGGTCATGTGCGCCCTGATCGGATTCATGGATGACCTTGCGAAGGTCATGAACAGACGCTCCCTGGGGATCTCGGGGCGCACGAAGATGCTGTTGCTTGCAATGGTCGCCGGATGCCTCGGCTACTTCGCCCATACAGTGCTCAATATCCAGACAACGCTCGAGATTCCATTGACCAGCCTGCAGGTCGATCTTGGTTGGGGCTACTATCCATTTCTGTTCGTAGTGCTTGCCGGGGCGGCCAACGGCGTCAACCTGACCGACGGGCTGGACGGACTTGCTGCCGGTACAGTCGTGATTTCAACGATGGCATTCCTGGGAATCAGCTTCATCCTCTGGGATCGGCAGTTGGCGACGACACCACCGCTGACCCTGGGAGGGTCGGGTGCGTTGGACGTCGCGATCTTCTGCGCAGCGCTTGCAGGGGCGTGCACGGGATTCATCTGGTACAACGCGTTCCCTGCACGGATATTCATGGGCGATACCGGGTCGATGGGGCTTGGCGGTGCGCTGGCTGCACTGGCCGTCATGACCAAGACCGAACTGCTGCTCGTCGTCATCGGCGGAATC
>CAYNNW010000012.1:0-9051 GCA_964398435.1 uncultured Gaiellales bacterium
AGGCCGCCTTCGCCGAGCTGCTGGCGGTGTGAGCCGGGCCGCCGGCCCGTCGGGGCCACCTGTCAACGCATTCAACCGTCGCAACGGCGCCAACCCCAGCGTGGCGCCGTCACGACGGTGAGCGTTAGCGTCGCGACCGACCGGGGTCGCGAGGCACGCCGGCCGTTCAGGCCGGCAATGCGAGCGGCGGTGATGATCCGCCAGTGGATGGGGCCGGTGCGGCTGGGCCCGGTTCGGGCAGCATTGGCTGCGATCCTGCTGGAGCGGTGCTCCCACCCGGTACCGGTTCGTCGCCGCCAGGCGTCGGTGTCGGCTGTGGTGCAGGTGCGGGTTCGTCGACCGCGCCTCCACCAGCGGGGGTTGGGAACTTCCACGTCGAGAGGATGTTCTTGATCTCCGCAGCAGGGTCGGCATAGCCGGCCTTCTTGGCGTAGTAGTACGCACCTGGCCCGCCGACTGCCTGGCCGATCTGAGACATACCCTCGCTGAACGGCCCCCAGAACACTTTCGTATTCCGGTCGGCAATGCCCATGCTTCGGGTATTCGCTTCGTCGACCTTGTCGAACAGCTTCAGCAGCCACTTTGCAGGACCTCGAGGATCGAGTCCTTCATATGCCTGCCGAACCGCGCCATTGATGGCGGGAATGGCTGTGTGGGTAACTTCCGCAATCTTTGACGCACTTGTCGTCATTTGCGACGGGATGGTGAACGGGTAGTTGGCCACGCGAGCGCCGGTGACCACCACCTTGGGAACGATTCCTGGGCCGCCTGCCATGGCGATCTCCTTTTTCGTATGTGCTGGGGTGCACGGTTCATGACGAAGCCATGAGCCGGTATGTACGCGGAGTGTTCACCATCCGTACTTCCGTGTACGGGGTGGCCGCGCTAGCAATAGTGTGCCCGAGCCCACTGTCCAACAGGCATTTTTGGTGAGTTGCTGGCCGATCTCCGGACAGGTGCGGCCGCGCGAGGCCAGCGACGGGACGAGGACCGCGTGCACCATCCGTGGCCGGTCTTCGGCTATGATCCACCGCGACGAAGCAGGAGCTGCCGCTCCTCACCCGGCCGACCCATGGTTGGCGGGTTCATCCGATGGGTATACGCTGAGGTGCCGCACGCCGGCACTGTGCGTGTTCGGTCTGGAACGGGCGGCATCTGCTGCCCGTTTTGTTGTTGAAGGCCCCATGCGGGGCAAGTTCAGGAGGACATGAAGCTGCCTGTCACACCGACAGTGAATCTGCTCGAGGTCAATCGATGAGGCCACGACCACGTCGATCAGACATGGAACGGTTTCGCGAGCCGCAGACCCGGACCAATCAGCGAATACGAGTGCGCGAAGTGCTTCTCATCGATGAGACCGGTGCCAATAAAGGCCCGACTCGCACTGAGGACGCCTTGCGATATGCGGAGGAACGGAATCTCGACCTGGTTGAGATTTCGCCGCAGGCACGCCCACCCGTATGTCGTGTCATGGACTTCGGCAAGTGGAAGTACGAGCAGGATCTCAAGGCCAAGCAGGCACGCAAGCACCGCTCCAACATCACCATCAAGGAAATCAAGTTCCGCCCGAAGATCGGCGAGGCCGATTACGAGACCAAGAAGAACCACGTCCGTCGATTCCTCGATGCTGACGACAAAGTCAAAGTCACGATCATGTTTCGTGGCCGCGAGGTGGTTCACTCGGATCTCGGTCGAAAGATCCTCGAACGGGTTGCCACCGACGTCGCCGATATCGGTACAGTCGAGACGCAGCCGAATCTTGAAGGCCGGAACATGACGATGATGTTGGCGCCGCACCGGAAGAAGGAAGTCGAGCGTCCAGCGGACGCCGACGCCGACGCCGGTACACCCTCCGACGCTTCAGGGGATTGACCCCCCGATTCGACGACAGTGACATGGACGTCATTGCGATGTCCGCCAGAGACCGAAGACGTAGAGAAGGAGCATCTGATGCCCAAGATGAAGACGCGGCGTGCTGCAAAGAAGCGCTTCAAGGTGACTTCGAGCGGCAAGGTCAAGCACAGCCACGCCTATGCCAGCCACAACCTGGGCCATCGGAAGTCGCAGAAGCGCAAGCGGTCATTCCGCAAGGATCAGGACGTTGCACCGGCCGACATGGCCAACGTCAAGCGGATGATCGGCGCCTAGCGCGGTCACTTCAATTCACTGGATGTTCATACCCCCTGAAGGAGCCCCACGATGGCACGAGTAAAGCGATCGGTCTCGGCACGCAAGAAGCGACGCACAGTTCTGGAGCAGACTCGCGGATACCGCGGTCAGAAGAGCAAGGTCTACCGACGCGCGAAGGAGCAGCTGACCAAGTCGCTGCAGTACCGCTATCGCGACCGCAAAGTCCGCAAGCGCGAATTCCGCAAGCTGTGGATCACCCGAATCAATGCGGCAGCACGCCAGAACGGATTGTCGTACAACCGCTTCATGCACGGCCTGACGCTTGCCGGTGTCGAGCTTGACCGCAAGGTACTTGCCGACATTGCAGTTGCCGATGCAGCGGCATTCTCGGAGCTTGCCGCAATCGCGAAGGCTTCGCTCGACGCCCCCGCGTGAGCAGGGAGCCCGTACCGCCAATAACCAGCGCAGCAAATCCGGCGATCAAGGCTGCGCGGAAGCTGGACCGTCGTGCGCGTCGATCAGCAACCGGGTCGTGTCGGGTTGAAGGTGAAGACCTGCTGTACGAAGCGTGCGTTGCCGGATGTGTCCCGACCGAGGTCTTTGTTGCCGAGTCGCTGAGTGAGTCACAAAGCTGGACTGAGCTCGTTCGGGTCATTCCGCACGAGACAGCCGTCAGGGTTGTCGACGATCGGCTCATCGCTACCATGTCGGACATGGGCCATCCCGCACGGGTTGTCGCGGTCCTGCCCATCCCGGCGAAGGTGAATGTGGCGGACATCGACCAGGGCGTCTCGGTCATTCCGGTCCTTGATGGTCTCCGGGATCCCGGTAATGTGGGAACGGTCATCCGCTCTGCGCGTGCATTCGGCAGCCCGGCTGTGATCGCGGGCCCGCACACGGCTGACCGATGGTCGCCGCGGGCAATGCGGGCTGCGATGGGAGCGTCATTCCATGTCGCTGACCTCAGCTATACGACCCTGCCCGAGATCGCCGATGAACTTGGTGCAACCGTTGTTGCTCTTGCTGCCGACGGTGCTGCCGATATTTCAGAGATGAGATCCATTCGCGGGCGAATCGTCCTGGGAGTCGGGAGTGAGCGAACCGGTATCAGCGCCGCCCTTGCCGAGGCCGCTGACCACGTCTTCAGGATCCCCATTGAGCCGGGGACCGACTCGATCAATGCTGCAATGGCCGCGACGATCGGTCTGTATGTCGCAGGGGGGCGACCGTGACGTACCTGATTGCGCACCGGGGATGCCCGTCGCTCAGCCCCGAGAATTCGCTTGAGGGATTTCGCACCGCCGTGGAACACGCGTCGGTGGTCGAACTGGACGTGCGCGTGACGAGCGACGGCATTCCTGTGTGCATGCATGACCCGTCGTTGCGTCGAACACACGGTGTGGAACGGCGCATTGCGCGTATGACATTTGCCGAGGTGGCGGAGCATGCTCCGGACGTCCCGACGCTGGCGGCCGTGCTCACTGAGCTGAAGGACCGTGCGGCCTGGATCATTGATTGCAAGGAGACGTTGCCGGCTCGGGTCGAGGCCGTGCTCGACGTCGTGACCGAGCAGCGAATGGATACCCGAACGGGAACTGCCCTCAGGCGCGGGCTCGTGCCTCCACCAGGCAGCGTGGCATTCGAGTCTGCAGACCCCGTTCTGTTGCAGTCGGTTAAGGCGCGTACCGGAATCGGTTCGCTGGAGTTGATGCGGGGACACGTATCAGCTGCATCGTGCGCGATGGCGGCACCGTTGGTAACAACGTACGCACACGGCGTGGTAATTCCAGATCGGATTGCACGACAGTGGCTTGTACGAACGCTTCGTGCCCTGAATCTTGGCGTGTATGTCTACACGGTTGATCGTCCGGGCCGGATTCGCCAGCTTGAGCGATATCGGGTGTCAGGTGTGTTTACCGATCGGATCTCCTCGGCCACTGGCTGAAGGCAGAGCGTGTATCGTTGTCGGTGCAGTGAACCCGCTGCCGGCGACAATCTGAGATCACGAACGATCGCCGGACTCTCTACCGCACGAGGTTGCATCCGATGAAGGCGAAGATCGAGACAAGCGAAGGCACGATTGAACTTGAACTGTATCCGGACGATGCGCCGGTTACCGTTGAGAACTTCGTCAAGCTTGCCGGAGAAGGCTTCTACGACGGACTGGTCTTCCATCGCGTTATTCGCGACTTCATGATCCAGGGCGGCTGCCCCGAGGGAACCGGAACCGGCGGTCCCGGCTACACGTTCGAGGATGAGTTCAACCAGCACAAGGTCGTGCGTGGCGCACTGGCCATGGCGAATGCGGGTCCCGGGACGAACGGTAGCCAGTTCTTTCTGGTCACGGCCGAGGCGTGCCCGTGGCTCGACGGTCGTCACACAGTCTTTGGCAATATTGTCGGCGGCATGGATGTTCTCGACAAGATCGATGCGATGCCAACGGATCCACGTGACCGTCCCGTTGATGACGTGTTGATTGAGCGCGTCACTGTCGAACAGAGCGTTGCCGGCTGAGCGACGTCTACGAGGCTTCCCGGTGAACCGTTCCGTGGAGCTCGCCGTTGGCAAGCGAGTCAAGCCGACCGGTCATGCGCACGATATGTCGAAGTAGTTCGTCCACTACCGACTGCATTCGCCGATCGCCGTGTGAGCCGTGCGTCTGGGTGTGTCCCCATGCGAGTTCGGCATCGACGATGACGCCGCGAAGCGTGTCGAGCGCTGGCTCCGGAAGATCGTCCCAATCACTCATCAGCGCGTTCGCATACCGAATCGCATTACGGGTATGGTCGGCCGCGTGCGGCATCGCGCTTTCCCAGTACCCGGGCCGGTTCGTCGATGGAGTGGCTACGGCTGACTGCACCACGCGTCGTGCTGCGTACAGTTCGTCCTGGATACGATCCAGGGCGCGGCGAAACTCCGGATGCCAGGTGACTGCACGTCCCCGCGACCCCGTTGTTGGCTCGACCTGCATCTCGTTCATCTCCATCCCACGACACAATGCCGAGGTTCGATCATCTTCATGTACCGTAGCTATCGAAAACTGGTGGCGAATCCGGCCGCGTCTACAGTTCTGCTACGGAAAAGCCGTAATGCAATTGGGAGTTGCCGCTGAACAGGCCTAGTCAGCGAGCGCTCATCGAGGCGTTGCGTCAGATGTCGGTGCGTCAACTACGGTGGCGCGATGAACGGACTCTGACGGGCGCATACCTGTCGGTCGTTGAGTCAATGCGGTGCGACGCGAAACGTCAGCTCCAGAAGCCGGGATCGATTCGAATCGCGCGGTGAAGTGCCGTAGCACAGGCGCTTCCCATGTCATGCGAAGCGGTCGAACTGCATCGGGCGCAAGCGCAATCTTTCCGAGTGCATCGGCCACGACTTCCAGCTGTGTATGGGTATACGTCCGTCGTGGGACGGCGAGCCGCAACAGCTCAAGCGGGGGATGCCGATGCTCTCCTGTCTCCGGATCGCGACCTGCCATGTTGGTTCCGATTTCAACGCCTCGGACGCCGCCTTCGACATACAGGGCCGATCCAAGTGCCTGCGCCGGGAAGCCATCGGCCGGAATATGTGGGAGCAGCGCGCCCGCGTCGACATAGACGGCGTGCCCGCCAGCCGGCTGCATGATCGGCACACCTGCCTGGCTGATCAACTCGGCCAGCCAGGCCACCTGGCCGGTGCGGTACTCCAGCCAGTCGTGGTCGAGTACTTCCTGGAGTCCGACCGCAAGCGCGTCAATGTCTCGACCCGCAAGTCCCCCATACGTTGGAAAGCCCTCGTACACGATTGCACGTTCAACAAGTCGTGCGTACAGGCTGTCGTCGCGCAAAGCGATGAACCCGCCGATGTTGACCAGTCCATCCTTCTTGGCCGAAACGAGAATGACGTCAGCCAGTGAGGCCATCGCGCGGACGATCTCGGCAACGGTGTTCGTAGCCTGGCCTGGTTCGCGTTGTCTGATGAACCATGCATTCTCTGCAAAGCGTGCTGCATCCAGCACGAATGGCACGCCGGCACGTCGGGCAAGTACTGCGGCAGCGCGCAGGTTCGACAGTGAGACCGGCTGCCCGCCACCCGTGTTGTTGGTGACGGTCATCAGTACGCACGTCACGCGACCCGCGTCCGGACCCTCGAGGATTGTTCGCAGCCGCTGCAGATCGATGTTGCCCTTGAATGGGTGCAGTGTTGTTGGATCGAGCGATTCCTGCGCCGGGATATCGATCGCTGTCGCACCAGTCAGCTCAACGTGGGCCCGGGTCGTATCGAAGTGACCATTACTCACAACGATGCTGCCGGATCGCAGCACGTGGCCGAAAAACAGGTGTTCAGCCGCGCGCCCCTGGTGCGTTGGCACAACCAGTGGCAAGCCAAAGATTGATTCGACAGTCTCCTGCAGCCGCTCAAAGCTTGCGCTCCCGGCATACGACTCGTCACCGAGCATCAACGCTGCCCATTGCTGAGCGCTCATCGCGCCAGTTCCGGAATCGGTCAGCAGGTCGACCGTCACATCGCGCGATCGAAGCGCAAACAGGTTGTGTCCGGCGTCGGTGATCAGCTGCACACGCTCGGACTGCGTCGTCCGTCGAATTGGCTCGACCATCTTTATTCGGAATGGCTCGACAGGTCGCATCGAGGTCAGGGTAGCACGCGCGTCGCGGGCGCGATGCACGACCCGGCACGACCATCGCCAGCGTGAATGTGCGAGGTCGCGCCACCTCGATTGTCCGGATAGCATGGCGGCTCGGTGAGCCCAATCGAACCCGCGACCACGGAGTCCAGTGATGCCGTCCAACACAGTCATTCTCGGATATGCCCGAACTCCCGTCGGAAAGGTGATGGGCGGCCTGGCTCCGCTGGCTGCCACGCAGCTCGGCGGTATCGCGATTGCTGCGGCGATTGAGCGAGCCGGGATATCACCGGGCGACGTTGACCACGTGGTCATGGGACAGGTGCTTCAGGCCGGTGCCGGGCAGATTCCATCCCGCCAGGCATCCGTTGCAGCCGGACTTCCGCTTGAGACAACGAGCGAGACGATCAACAAGGTGTGCGCGTCCTCGCACCGTGCGGTGACACTGGCCGACGTTCTGATTCGGAGCGGTCAGCACGATGTCGTTGTCGCAGGTGGCATGGAAAGCATGAGCAATGCACCTCACCTGATGCGGTCGCTGCGAGGCGGAGTTCGTATGGGCGATACGTCAATCGTTGACTCGATGATCGCCGACGGACTAACCGACCCGTTTCGCAATGTTCACATGGTCGTCAACGGAGCCGAGGTAGCTGAGGAGCTCGGGATCTCTCGTGAGCGTCAAGACGAGTGGGCGCTCAGGTCGCACCTGCGTGCCACGGATTCGCGCGACTTCATCGCCGGGGAGATCGTGCCCGTCGATGTTCCGGGGCGACGCGAGACAGTCACTGTTGCGGCGGACGAGGCTCCGCGGGCAGACACAACGCTCGAGAAGCTCGCGTCACTGCGTCCCATCATGAAGAAGGACGGAACGACCACGGCCGGCAATGCGCCGGGTGTCAATGACGGGGCGGCAGCGCTGGTGCTCGCGTCGGCCGAGTGGGCGGCGAAGCGTGAGCTCACCCCTCTCGCAACGGTGGGGGCGCATGTATATGTGGGTGGGGGAAGCCAATACCTTGCAGTCATGCCCGGACAGGCGATGTCGCAACTGCTGGAGAGGACGGGGCTGAGCGCATCGGATATTGATCGTTTTGAGATCAACGAAGCCTTCGCCTCGGTGGCGCTTCACAGCATGGACATGGTCGGGGCCGACCCCGAGCGAGTCAACGTCAACGGCGGCGCGGTAGCGATGGGACATCCGATTGGTATGTCCGGTGCGCGGATCATCGGCACACTCGCTCGGGAATTGCAGCGGATGGGCGGCGGCCGCGGCATCGCAGCGATCTGCTCAGGGGGCGGTCAGGGCGATGCCGTGCTCATCGAGGTGCCGGCATCCTGAACCCGGTCTGATGGCCGCATCAGGCCATCGATTCGGGCGGTGTGGGACGGTCGTTGTTCCTGACGCATGGCCTGTCCAACCTTTGGTAAAAACCCCGTGGCACAGGTTCTCGGGTCGTGAGTTCACAGGATGTGGATTCGCTCCGGGGGTGATTCAAAGTCATTTGCCATCGACCGGCACGGGTGTGGGGCTCGGCGGTGGTAGCGACAGGGACGTCGAAGGGAACCGCCATGAATGTCACCGGCACGAGAAGTGCACGGCGTGCGCCGGGCACATTCCACATGGCCGGTGCGCAGCATCTCAGCCTTCCGGGGCAGGGGCTCGACCGGTCAGGACGTGTGGGAAAGTCGGGCAAGAACGCATCGGCTGCTGAGGCGGTTGCAGAGCCTGTCAACGGCCCCGAGTACGACGGTTTTGAGACCGGTGCATTCATGCAGGGCTGGATCGAGAACACGACTCTCGAATTCATACCGGCACTCAAGAAGGAGTTGGTTGAGAGGTTTCCCGCGGACAAGTACCCGCTGTTTGGCACCACGTATGGCAAGGTGATCCCCGGGCGAGTTGCGCTGTTCCTCGCCAACAACATCGGCGGGATCATGGGCGGCATCGGCGCGAACATGACGCGTCACCTGCTGCACGGCATTGCCCCCGGAATGACAACGAAGCCGGCTCCCGGAATTGGGCTCGAGGTTCCAGCGCCTGACAAGCTGACATCGCAGTTCGTCAAGACGATTGCTACGGGCGTGGCCAAGGCATGGGTCATGAATGGCTTTGCAGGCAAGCCGCACCCGCCAGCACCGGCACCAGCACCGGCACCTGCTCCCGGACCCGGAGCACCTGGAAAGCCAAATGGTCCTGGGGATGCCGCCAAAGGCGCGACCTTCATGGGCAAGACATCGACCGACGTCAAGGACGCCGCGAAGGTGGGAGCCGAGTTCGTTCTCGCGCGACTGATCAGCGG
>CAYNNW010000012.1:9151-14397 GCA_964398435.1 uncultured Gaiellales bacterium
TCAAGGACGCCGCGAAGGTGGGAGCCGAGTTCGTTCTCGCGCGACTGATCAGCGGAATCTATGACCAGACGGTCGGACCGATCGTCTCGCGCGCAGCGCGTGAGGTCTTCGGCAAGGGCGAAGAGAACAAGAAGCCGACTGAGCGTCCTGCATTTCCGAGTATTGGTTCGCTGGCTGACACGTTCGCCAGTGTCACGGTCAATGGACTGCTGCTGCGCACCATGTCCTGGCCAACCACCGGAGCGTCACAGGCTGCAGCGGGCGGCATCGGCGCGTCGATCGCCGTCAACGCGATGAATGGGTTGCTGAACACCGCTTTCGACCAGGTGTGGGGACGGTCAATCGGTCCAGCGCTGACGAACACCGTCGATCGGATGGCAGGACTCAAGGTTGAGGAGCGCAAGCCGCAGACGTTTGATAGCGAGCGCTTCGTTCGCTCACTGGCGCGTGGTGCGCTTGCAGGTGTCGTCTATCACCTTGTGGACGCAGCGACGACGGGTGTCTTTGCGGGTCTTGGGGCATCGATTGGCGGTCCAGTCGGAACGTTCGTTGCGATGGCAGCGCCGGCACTGCTGGGAATGTCCGCAGGGACGGTCGCTGACACCATCGTCGGCGGTCACCTGGGCTCTGCGGTCGGCTCGATCTGGTCGTGGGGATCCGGCAAGCCGAAGTTCGAGGCCCGGGTGGCGGCCGCTGCAGCTGCGCCGCCGGCCGAACCTGAGAAGAAGAAGGTTGGGCTGAAAGCCGTTCCTGCGAGCAGCGCTGCCGCCACGCGCATGGCTGCAGCAGCGGTCGCTGCCTGAACGACGACGATGTGCCATTGGTAGGGTTGCTCACCATGAGTGAGCGTCCGACAGTCAGTACGATCGTCAAGGCAGCCGTGCCGACCAGTGCAACGGAGTTGACCGATGTTCTGGTTGTCGGCGGCGGACAGATGGGATCCGGCATTGCTCAGGTCTGTGCTGCTGCCGGGCGTCGAGTCTGGGTCAGCGACAGCAACCCAGCGATGCTGGAACGGTCGCGTCAGACAATCGCTTCAAGTGCAGCGCGCCTTCACGAAAAGAACCGCATCGACGATGAACAGGCCGAGTCGATCAACCGGATCGAGTACGTTCACGGGCTCGATGACATTCCGCATGCCCAGATCGATCTGGTGATCGAGGCGATCGTTGAGGATCAGCGGGCGAAGCAGGAGCTGCTGTCGCGTCTTGACTCACTTGTGCCGCCGCGAACTATTCTGGCGAGCAACACCTCTTCGATTTCAATTACGTCGTTGGCATCGGTCACGCACCGTCCCGCGCATGTGGTTGGACTGCATTTCATGAATCCGGTTCCGGTTCTCGAGCTGGTTGAAATCATTCCCGGGCTGGAGACCGCACCCGTTGTCGTGGACCTCGTAGAGGAATTTGCGCACCAACTTGGCAAGACACCGGTTCGATCGGCAGACGCGCCCGGCTTCATCACCAACAGGGTGTTGATGCCGATGATCAATGAGGCGCTGTTCTGCCTGCACGAGGGGGTCGGTACTGCCGAGGGGATAGACGAGGCCATGCGGCTTGGAATGAAGCACCCGCTGGGGCCGCTTGCGCTTGCGGACCTGATCGGGCTCGACACGTGTCTGTCCATTCTCGAGGTGCTCCACCGCGATCTTGGTGATGACAAGTATCGCCCCTGCCCGATGCTGCGGACCTACGTTGCGGCAGGTCGGCTCGGGCGCAAATCAGGTGCCGGAATCTACCGCTACGATGGGTGAGAACACGTGAAGACCGAGACTGATCCATCGGCGTCCGCATCCAGCGACTGTGCGTTTGACCTAAATGATGATCAGCGCGATGTCCGGGATCTCGTTCGACGCTTCGTCGACGAGCACATCGCGCCGCACGCCGCCCAATGGGATCGGGAACACCACTTTGAGCGGTCGCTATACGACAAGCTGGGCTCGCTCGGTCTGATGGGCGCGTGCGTGCCGGAGGAACTGGGGGGCGCCGGGCTTGATTTCCTGTCGTACATCGTCATGCTCGAGGAGTTGTCTCGCGGGGACGCGGGCGTGGGCGTAACCGTTGCGGTTCATACGTCGGCCGCCACTCTTCCTATCATCAACTGGGGGACCAGCGAGCAGCAGGCGACGTTTGTGCCACCGATGGCGCGTGGCGAAATTATCGGTGCTTTTGCGCTGACGGAGCCGGACAGTGGATCCGACGCCGGAAGTCTTCGAACGACTGCAGTGGAGCAGTCTGACGGCAGCTTTCTGATTCGTGGCGGCAAGCAGTGGATCAGCAATGGATCCCATGCCGGTACGTTCATTGTCTTCGCTCGTACCGAAGGAGATGTCGCTGGGCCAAAGGGAGTCACAGCTTTCATCGTGGACGGCGATGCCTCGGGCCTGAGTGTGGTCAGGGAAGAGGAGAAACTCGGGCTGCATTCCTCGTCGACGGCAGACATTGCCCTCGACGATGTGGTTGTGGCTCCTGATCGCATGCTCGGGGTACGCGGCGCCGGATTCAGCGTTGCGATGCAGGCACTCGATGGCGGCCGGATCGGCGTTGCTGCGCAGGCCGTTGGCATCGCCCAGGCCGCATGGGATGTCGCATCCAGCTACGCGGTCGAGCGGCGACAGTTTGGCAAGCGGATTGCAGACTTTCAGGGGATTCAGTTCAAGCTCGCAGACATGGCCACGGAAATTGCTGCCGCACGGGCATTGACCTGGCGGGCCGCTGCACTCAAGGACGCAGGGCGGGATCACACGGTTGAGGCTGCGCAGGCCAAGCTGTTCGCATCGGCCGTGGCACGGCGGCAGACTGCCGAGGCCATCCAGGTACTCGGTGGATACGGATATACCACGGAGTTTCCGGCAGAACGGTACTACCGCGATGCAAAGGTGACCGAGATCTACGAGGGCACCAGCGAAGTACAGCGAATCGTCATTGCGCGCCGGCTGCTCGGACTGTGACCCCGCCGGGACGGCAGTCGCTCCAGATCAGAAGCCCATACGTGCCGATGCCAGCCCCGAGCGCAGCACACTGAGCTGGAATGCTGCCTGCTGCAGCGCCTGGAATCGCCACGGCCGGGGAACAGACATGGTCGATCGGATCTGGGCCGAGATCGTCATTCCGAGTGAGGACAGCGACCTGAGCTGCTGATCGCCACGCAGCCCGGCAAACAGACCTGGCATGAAGCTCGGCCGGCTCTGGGCGGCAAGTGTGCATGCCGCCTGCTGAACGAGATATGAGGCGCGCATCGCATTTCCCTGTCGAAGCGCAATCATGGCGTGCGTGATCAGCCGATCTGCACGTCGGATCGCACGAAAGCGCGGGTTGAACGAGACGCTTCCCCATCCACCATCTCCATACAGTGCGGGAGCACCCCACATCGCACCGGTCGTGCCGACCAGCATTCCCGGCATCACGATCCTGCGACGATGATGTCGACCAAGAATCGTGTCCTGTGGTGCGCAGGCTATTGGCTGGATGTGCGTCATTGTGGGGCTCACCTTCCATGGATGTGCCGATGGCTCCGGGGTGTACCGGACTGCCCGCATTCTCGACCTATTGTGGAATCCGTGTCGCAGCGCCGCACCCCGTGGCCCATGTACGGCGTCGTGCTGTCCGCATCGGGTCGGCCGCGGCGATGCCTCACACGACGCATGATTTCTGTCTGAGTCGGGAAAAACACAGGCTAGATGCGTCTACGATGGACAAGGAGTGACATGGGATTGCTCTCACGATTCCGGCGGGGTGCAGATCTCGACCAGGCGTCGCAGACCCTGCGCACGATCCCGGTTCCACGAATCAACGCGCGTGTCATGGTCGCACGCGGTGGGCGGCAGCCGTATCCCTCACGGGTGGAGGACAGCGGCCTGGGCTATCTGATGTTGGCGGCACCGGGGATCCTGCTTGAGCCTGGCGACCCGGTCTCACTCACCTGGGAGGACGGCGACGGCTGGTTCACGATGAATACCGAGGTGGTGGAAACTGATCTGGATTCATTCAGGCCGACGGTTGAAGTATCGATCAGTGATCGCGTCCGTCGATTCGCTGACCGCCGCGACGGAGGTCGTCGCCGTGTGTCGACACCGATAGATCTGACAGTCGTCGCAGCAAAGTCGGTGCGGGAAGGGCAGGAGTTGCGAACGCGTACGACCGACGTTGCAACCGATGCCATTCGCTTCACAACCAGCGCGCCGCTTGCACCCGGTGACACACTCGAGTCATCGCTGCACATCGGAAGCCAGGCGCCTATCCGGGCCCAGCTACGGGTGATTCGAGTCGACATCAGTGCGAACAGCTGGCGCAATACGTGTGTTGCCGCGGTCGCCGAAATCCTTCCCAGCGATCGGGCGCGTCTGGTTGCCTGGGTGGACGAGGGCATTGAGGTCCGGCCGTTTGACGGACCGGCAGCCCCCTGAAGCCGTCCGATCGAGTCGCGGTAGACTCGCTCACATGACCGATCCCACGACATCCGCCCCAGGCAACGACGCAGCAGGATCCATTGGATTCGAGGGGCTGGGGCAACGCCACTGGAAGAGTGATCGGGTCAAGGAGCAGGAGCGCAGCGAACGGCACGAGCGTCGCAACGGCTACGTCCAGGTGTATACCGGCGACGGCAAAGGGAAGACGACCGCCGCACTCGGTCTGGCGGCGCGGGCTGCCGGCTACGGCCACCGCGTCTGCATCGTCAGCTTCCTCAAGGGTGATCCGAATTACGGAGAGCTTCGCTTCATGCGCGAGCACATGCCAATGGTGGAGTACCGGCTTGCAGGGCGGATGAATTTCGTTGACCCGTCCAAACCCGATCCTGCGGATCTGGCCATCGCCGCCGACGGGCTGCAGTGGGCGCGCGAGGCAATCATGTCGGGTGACTTCGACCTCGTGATTCTGGACGAGATCAACGTCGCCGCAACGCTCGGTCTGGTTGCGGAGAGCGACGTCCTGGCACTCGTGAACGAACGCCCGTCCCACGTGGAAGTCGTCCTGACCGGTCGCGATGCTCCGGAGTCATTCGTTGAGGTGGCCGATCTCGTTACCGAGATGAAGATGGTCAAGCACTTCTACGACGCCGGGATTCCGGCTCGACGCGGTATCGAATTCTGACGTGCGCGGGACCGTGGTCCCTCTAGAATCACCAGCATCACTGCAACCGACGTCGTCAGGACCGTCATGTCAACGAGTACCCGATCAGAGCCGCTGCACCGTGCCGACCGCGATACGCCGGTCGAGTTCTCTCGCTTCCTGCCCAGGCTTGGGTAT
>CAYNNW010000013.1:0-1185 GCA_964398435.1 uncultured Gaiellales bacterium
GGCGATGGAAACGACTCGGTAGCGGGCGATGCGGGCAACGACACTGTCGCAGGCGGAAATGGCAACGACACACTGCGCGGGGGAGTTGGCGCGGACTCGCTGAACGGTGACAGCGGGAACGACTCCTCGGATGGCGGTGCGGGAGTAGATCGCATAGATGGTGGGATTGGCGCCGACAATCTGAGGGGTGGTGCCGACGGTGACCGTCTGCTTGGTGGCAGTGGCGCTGATCACCTACACGGTGATGATGGCTCAGACCAGCTGGTTGGTGGGAGCGATTCAGATGACATCGAGGGCGGAGCTGGACCGGATCAGTTGTCTGGTGGCTCAGGGAACGACGGTGCTAATGGTGGCGCTGGCGCGGACGTGATATTCGGCGATGACGGAGCTGACGTACTCGCCGGTGAGGTTGGTGTCGATGTACTGGACGGAGGCAGCGGTGCCGACCGCTTGTTCGGCGGGGCTGATAACGATCGCCTGCTCGGCGGGGCCGGTGCCGACACACTCACCGGCGGCCCAGGCAATGACACGCTGCTCGGCGGTGGGGGCAAGGATCGAATCGTCCCAGGTCCCGGGAAAGACGTCGTCAAAGCGGGCGGAGGCAAGGATCGAATCGCGGCACGGGATGGTGCTCGAGACCGCATTTCGTGTGGCGCCGGCAAGGATGTCGTCATCGCCGACCGCACGGACAAGGTCGCATCCAATTGTGAAGTCGTGCGCCAATCCTGATTCGCGCACATGTGCGGTAGCTAGGATCTCGTAATGTCAGACGACGCGCCCCCCACATCACGACGGCCGGGCCTTGCGCTGCGCTGTCTGGCGATCGCAGCGCTTCTGGGCATCGCCGGCGATCTCATCCTGTTTGACCTGCCGCTTGGGCTGAATGTCTCTGCCTGGCTTCTGATGGCGATTGCGGGGCTCGGATACTGCATGGCCTGCGCCAATCAGATGCCGACACGTGAGCGCGTGGCAGCCCTGTTAGTGCTTGCCGCGTTCGCCCCGTGGTTCGTGTTGCGCGACTCCCAGATTCTGCAGTTTCTCGACGCTGTTGCAGTGGCAGCCGTTATATGTGTTCTGGGCATACGCAGCGAGCTGGGCCGGATCGAACAGACTTCGATTTCGCGGTGGGTCGTCGCGGCGGCGGTCAGATTGGCAATTGCCGTCGCATCCCCCGTATTGCTTGCG
>CAYNNW010000013.1:1195-14204 GCA_964398435.1 uncultured Gaiellales bacterium
CGGCATAAAGTTGCGATATGGTGCGCGGGCTCCCGCTCCTCGTTCTTGCGCTTGATGCGCACGAGAATCGCGTCCAGCCTGCGAGCCATCGGTCAGGAACGATACGCTCCGTCATCATTGGGGTGGTGATGACCGCGGTTGTGCTGCTTGTCTTTGGTTCACTATTGGCAAGCGCCGACCCGATCTTTGGCGAGTTCCTCGATGGGGGATTGTCGGTCGACGTGCTTGCTGAACACGGGTTCAAAATCATGTTCGGCACGTGTCTCGTGTCGTGCGGATTGTGGCTCGCACTGTTTCGCAGTGGTGTTGAGCTGCCAAGCCAGGGGCGCCTTCATACGGGGCGCATTGGACGTATCGAGCATTGGATGGTGTTCGGTGCGCTTGCGGTGCTGTTCGCAGGATTCATTGCCAGCCAACTCGGCGCGCTGTTTGGTGGCGATGATTATGTGCGGCGCGTGGCCGGTCTGTCGTACGCACAGTATGCGCGGCAGGGCTTCTTCCAGCTTGTTGCGGTGGTGGCACTGCTGATTCCTCTGCTGATGTCGTTGGATTGGCTCCGCGACGACGAGCCCGGAACGCGGAAAGCCTTTCGAATCGGCGTGGTCAGCTCGACGACGCTCGTCGTGATGATCGCGGCTTCGGCAGTGCAGCGACTGTTCGGATATGTCGAAGCGTATGGCCTGACGGAATTTCGACTGTACGCATTGGCCGCACTCACGTGGGCAGTGCTCGTTGTCGCAGCGGCTGCCGGCCTCATGTATCGAGGGGACCGAACTCCGGCCGCTGCGGTGGGATTCGGAGCTGGACTGGCGATTCTGCTGGCGATCAACGTGCTCAACCCTGAAGCGCTGATCGCGCGGATCAATGTCGACAAGGCCCGGGTGCCCGGCGAAAACGTCATCACTGCAAGTCGGGAAGTGTCGGGCAGACATTCAATGCGTGACACGTATGACGAGTCATATTCGTTGACACTGAGCGCTGATGCAGTTCCAACTCTTGTCGCGCGAATTGACTCGATCAATGCGCGCGATCGGCGTGAAGTTGCGAGGACGCTCGTCAGTCGCTGGGGGCGCGGGAACAGTGATCCGTACTGGACCTGGGACTACTCGCGGGCCCGTGCGCGCCGGGCAGTCAGGGAAGAACTTCGCCACCTGGACGTACTGGCGCTTTCACCTCGGAAGCAACCCGGGCCGCGGTTGCGTTAGCGTACGATGGCGTACGCTGCCTGCTCGAGGCCGTCGTGTTCAAATGAACGCGCCTCTCGGGCTGACAATAGGCTGTCTCCATTGAAGTCGTACTTGCTGAACAATTGCTCGATCTCGCGGCTATCGACCCGGAAGTCGAGGTTGGTGTCCGCAGCCTGAGCCGTCGCCGTGATCGACTCATCGTACGGTCCAAACAACTCCTGGTCACCGGGGCTCCTTCGGTCACGCAGTCGAATTGATTCGGCAAGACGTTCCGCTGTGCCGCGGCGGTCGATCGCAAAATTGCCGTCAGTGTCGTACTCTGCGACTACGGTATCGGCCTGGTCGGCAATATCAATCCCGTTGCGTGATTGGGACGCTCGTACACCGCGAGTGGTACCGAGCGCTATTCCGGCGCCGAGTCCGAGCAGCCCAACTCCCGCTATGGCAAGACCGAGCGCCCCGGTTCCGAGACGTCGCATGCTCGTGGCACCGCCAATAAGCAGTGCCGCGCCAATGGAAGCGGGCGCCATTGCAGTCAGTGCATGATTGTGTGCGGCTTTGTCGGAGACCCCGGGGAACGCCATGATCGTCCCGGCGCGCGCGGCATCACGCTGCTGGGCCCACTCCTCGAACTCGGATTCGTACAGGTTCGCGACCTCTGCGCGCTGGAAGTTGAATCCAATTGCACCTGCGATTGCTCCCACCGCAACTCCGCCGATAAGTGCGAATCGGTGCGCAGACCTGAGCTCGATCATCAAGTATCCCCCGTTACCCGTTACATTCCCCAACCGGCTCGATGCCGCATCCCGTTAACGGTCTATCGCCGATCGGGTCGCCGGGGTTGCATGATCGCGGCAGGTCGAGATGAGGCCAGCGGCGATGCCCAACGAGGCCTCACCCAGGCGTGATCCGAGATGGGCCGGGGGCCTGTAGACGACAAGAAAGGCAGATCACGGGATCGTCGCTTGTTGGAAGCCAGTCAGCTGTCCAACCCACGACGAACGGTGCAGTCACGTGCCGAGATCCCATCTGCGAGTAAGTAGCACGCGTACCGATGTGCGCGATTGCGACACCGCTCCCTCCCACGCATTCCGCGACAGCCCTCCCTGACGGGCATATGTCGGCGTGGCGCGTGGGGCGTCGCGTCGACCCCTCTCGTGGGGTGGTAGCGCGGAAGTAACGGGCCGCGTTGCCACCCCACACATGGGACGCCTCCGGAAGAAGTACGGGGCGCATCCACCGATCTGGTGGATACGCCCCGTGGGGGAATCGGAACTGTGGGCGTGAATCAGCCGCAGCCGGTGTTGTCACCACAGTCCATGCAGGTGTAGCAGGCGCCGGTTCGAACCTTGCGGCCACCACAGCGCGGGCACTCCTGCGCATCGTCATGCACACTGAACAGCGCCGACTGTCCCTCGCCAGCTGTGACGCGTGGCGTTGGTGCGATGCCCTCGACCGCGTCGGTGGCTGTCAGCGGCTGTGCCAGTGCTGCCTCGGCCTGGTCGTACTGGGTTGCCAGGCGAGCGCGCACCTCTGGCGTGAGAATGCCGAGCGCCTGCTGCGCGTCGACGTCGAGGAACTTCTTGCCGAGCCAGCGGAAGATGTAGTCGACGATCGACTTCGCATTGCGGATGTCGGTGTCATTGGTCATGCCGCTGGGCTCGAAGCGCATGTGGCTGAACTTCTGCACCCACACCTCGAGTGGCACGCCGTACTGCAGGCCGACAGACACGCTGATCATCAGCGAGTTCATCAGGCCGGCAAGCGTTGTGCCCTCTTTGGCGATGTCGACGAAGATGTCACCCGGTGTGCCGTCCTCGAACAGGCCAACGTGGATGTAGCCCTCGTAGTCACCGACTACGAACTTTCGGCCGATCTCGTGTCGCTCAATTGGCATCTCGCGTCGAATCGGTCGCAGCAGCTGCGGCTCATCCTCAGTTGCTTCCTCGCTACCGGATGAACTGAGCGGCTGAGCAACCTTGCAGTTGTCGCGATAGATCGCCAACGCCTTCACGCCCAGCTTCCAGGCCTCGATGTACAGCCCCATCACATCTTCAACCGATGCGGTCTCAGGCATGTTGACCGTCTTCGAGATCGCCCCCGAGATGAATGGCTGTACTGCGGCCATCATCCGCACGTGTCCCATGTAGTCGATGGCTCGATCGCCGATTGCGCAGTCGAACACAGCCAGATGCTCAGGCTTCATGAACGGTGCGCCAACCACGGTGTTGTGCTCGGCAATCCAGGCGACGATCTGATCGATCTCGTGGCTTGCGTACCCCAACTTTGCCAGGGCGCGCGGCACGGTCTGATTGACGATGGTCATGTCGCCACCGCCGACCAGCTTCTTCGACTTGACCAGCGAGAAGTCGGGCTCAATACCGGTCGTGTCGCAATCCATCATGAAGCTGATGGTGCCGGTCGGAGCAAGCACGCTGGCCTGGGCGTTGCGGTAGCCGTTCTGGCGGCCGAGTGTGATCGCCTCTTCCCACGATCGACGTGCGGCCTGCAGAACATGCTGCGGGACGTGCTCGCGGCGGATGTTCGAGACAGCCGCGCGGTGCTGCTCCATGACGCGGTCGTGGTCGTCGCGATTGTTCTCGTACTCGTCGTATGCACCCACGCGTGCAGCGATCCGAGCCGACTGCCGATAGGCCCGGCCCGTCAGCAGTGCTGTCAGTGCCGCAGCCAGCCCACGACCCTCGTCGGAGTCGTACGGCAGGCCGTTTGCCATCAACAGCGCGCCCAGATTGGCGTAGCCAATTCCGAGCTGTCGCATCGCGCGAGCATTGGCCGTGATGCGCTCGGTTGGATAGCTCGAGAAGCCGACGATGATCTCCTGCGCGGTGATCGTTACGTCGATGGCATGCTCGTACGCGTCGACATCGAACACGCCCCGCTCGTTCACAAACTTGAGCAGGTTGAGTGACGCCAGATTGCAGGCCGAGTTGTCGACGTGCATGTACTCGCTGCACGGGTTCGACGCGTTGATGCGACCCGTCTGCGGGCAGGTGTGCCAGTCATTGATCGTGGTGTCGTACTGAATGCCGGGATCGGCACACTTCCAGGCCGCCTCGGCAACCTGGCGCATAAGATCACGCGCCCGGTACGTCTTGACGACGTCGCCGGTGGTGACCTCGCGTGTCGACCACTCGCTGTCCTCAGTGACAGCTCGCATGAAGTCGTCGCTGACACGAACCGAGTTGTTGGCGTTCTGGTACTGGATCGACTGCCAGTGATCGCTGTCGAGCGACATGTCGAAGCCGGCTGCCGCAAGCGCGCGCGCCTTCTCTTCCTCGTTGGCCTTGCACCAGAGGAACTCTTCGATGTCCGGATGGTCGATGTCCAGAACAACCATCTTTGCGGCGCGCCGTGTTTTGCCGCCCGACTTGATGGTGCCTGCCGATGCGTCTGCGCCGCGCATGAAGCTGACGGGCCCTGAGGCGTGACCGCCCTTGGAGAGCTGCTCGGCACTTGAGCGGATGTTGGAGAGGTTGACTCCGGCACCGCTGCCGCCCTTGAAGATCAGACCTTCTTCGCGAATCCAATCGAGAATCGAGTCCATCGAGTCATCGACGGAGAGAATGAAGCAGGCAGAGCACTGAGGCTTCTTCTCATGCCCGACGTTGAACCACACGGGCGAGTTGAAGGCCATCTTCTGCTCGACCAGCAGGTGCGACAGTTCGTGTCGGAACGTCTCGGCCTCGTCATCGTTGGCGAAGTAGCCGCCCTCGAGTCCCCAGCCGGTAATGGTGTCGGCAACGCGCCCGACCATCTGCTTGACCGAGTGCTCGCGCTCAGGCGAACCCATCTTGCCGCGGAAATACTTCTGCGCGACGATGTTGGTGGCATTCTGTGACCACGACTCGGGGAACTCGACCCCGAGCTGCTCGAACACGTTGCCTTCCCGACCGGGAATGATTGCGTCGCGTGTATCCCAGTTCACCTTCTCGAAGGGGTGCGTCCCGTCGGTGAAGTACTTCCCGATGAGCGGATCGCTCTTCGCTGTGGCCTGTGAATTGTCTCCGCTCTTCTCCACCTGCTGCTCCCTGACCGTCATCGGTCCTCCCCTTCAGCGTAGTCATGTTGTGTGTTGTGTGCTGCTGCTACTTCGTGTTCGGCGTCCAGGTGGCGACCCGCTCGCACCGATTCGAGTTCGCGCTGGAACTCGTCAACGGTCTCGAACGCCCGATACACCGAGGCGAACCTGACGTAGGCCACCTCGTCGATCTCCGCAAGGCCCGCAAGCGCCAGTGCGCCGAGTTCGTCGGCATTCACTGTCCGTACGTGCCGACTGCGCAGGTCGGTCTCGATTTCGATCACCAGCGCTTCGAGCCGCTCCACCGGCACGTCGCGCTTGGAACAGGCGGTGACGAGTCCCCGAACGAGCTTGGATCGCTCGAACGGCTCCTGATCGCCTCGCCCCTTGGTCACCCACAGCGCGGGCTGTTCCATGCGCTCGTAGGTGGTGTAGCGAAACGAGCAGTCCAGGCACTCCCGGCGTCGCCGCATGGCATCGCCGGACTCCGAGGCACGCGACTCCAACACACGTGTGTGTTGGTGATGGCACCGTGGACAGTTCACCTGTTACCGCACTCCCTGTTCCCCTGGGTCACCGTGCCCCCACTGGCACGCTGCTTCCCACTCCCTGGAACGCCTCGTCGCTGCATGCATCCCTGCAAGGCCTGTGTGCGACGCGAACCTGGCGAACGGTAGTGCCCGAAGCACCGCCCCCGCAAGGCCCGCGCTGCCAAAAAACCCGCAGCGTGCGGACGTTCCCTCACCGCACTGGTAGCGTATCCAAGGGGTCGGACGCACTAGATCTAGTGCGTCGCTCTCCATAACGAAAACCGACAGTTTTCCGTCAGATCAATGATTTCAGGCGCCCTCTGAGGCGTGCGGCCACGGAAATGGCCCACCCGATCTGGGGGGCATTCGCGCCGGCTCAGCCGATGATTGCGGTGGACCTGGCGGTGAGCTGTTGAGTGAGTTCAATGGCTGTCGACGACAGAGCGCGGATGCGCAATCGGAGATCCGACGATGGTGCATTCCCCTGCCCTGAGAGTGATAGATCATTCGCGACTTCGGCAAGTGGTTTTGTCAACAGCGATTCGGCAAGCGTCGCAAAGCCCTCGCCGCCGAATGTCGTATCTGTCTTCAACAGGTCAACACCGGCCTGTGCAGAGGTCCGGGCAGATTGAATGCTGGCCCGGGCCCCAGCGGGCGAGTAGGAGGACATTTGACTGTCGATCTGGTTCGATGCGCTTTCGAGGTACGACGATGTCGCGCTGAATGCGACGGCAGCGCCCCGGTGTGCCGCAGGTGCGGGGTGCGCGATGACCGGGATCGATGAGGGGACGGTTGGCATGGTGAAATGGCTCCGAATGTGTGTTAACGGGGGCGGCACACGATAGCGTCGAATGCCAGTGCAATTGACGAGTGGATTGCACCGCGGCCGCTGCAGCCAGCGCAGTTGGCCTCAACTTCACAGCGGTGTGTTGACTGCGTGCGTTTCAGTGAGCTCCGCACATTTTTCCGGCATGGCGGTGTCAGTCGCAGCAACGGACCGTGATGATATCGATGTTGCGGAGTCCGGCGTCATTCACTGAGGGGTATGAAATGGGTAGCAAGGGGAGTTTCTGGAGTCATCAGTATCGGATTGCGGTCGTCGCTGTCAGTGCGGCCGCCGCGCTTGCAACTGGCGTTGCGGCTGCGTCTGAAGTAGGGCCGTGGCCGACATCGCCGCACGACGGCAGCGTTGTTTCACGGTCACCGGAGTTCTCGGTTAGTGCAGACGCCCACGTCGATGGCGTCAACATTCACGTCTTTGACGGATTCGGCTGTGCAACCCCGATCGATGGCTCCCCGACTGCAGCGACGATCGAGCCGATCAAGCCGGAGGACTCCGTGCTGTCGGCCGCCGCGACACTGCCCGATCTGCTGAAGGCCAATGCGCATTACTCGTGGAGCGCAACGGTAGTCGTGGGCGGTGAAGAGGGAGAGAAGACTTTCTGCAAGGACTTCACAACCAATGACTCGACGGACCATTGGACTTCGTCTGATGGCAGCGACGGTGACGACAAGTGGACCGGCGACGACGAGGGGGACGAGTTCGAAGGCGGCGACGGGGATGATGTCCTAGTGGGCGGCGCCGGCAGCGACGATCTGGACGGTGGCGGCGGTGATGACGCCGTTACCGGCAAGGGCAGCAACGACGACCTCTCTGGTGACCAGGGGAATGATGTGATCACGGGTGGCGGTGGAGCCGATCAGATTGCGGGTGGCCGAGGTCGCGACACGCTACGGGGCGGTCGCGGTGCGGACACGCTTCGTGGCGGTCAGGGTGCGGACCGCGTCTTTGGCGGCCAGGGCGCTGACCGGGTGATTGCAGGCCCGGGAGCCGATCGAATTCGGGTGCGTGGAGGTGGCCGCGATGTGGTTCGTTGTGGGCGTGGCATCGATCGCGTATGGGCTGACGCATCTGATCGAGTGTCAGCGGACTGTGAGATCGTCAACGGCCGTCGCAGGTAGTGGCGATGGTGGCGTCGACTGGGCTCAGCCCCTTTCGACGTCGCCGATGTCGGGCGCATCAAACTTCGTGTTCTCGACTCCGGCGTGACGGAAGTCGGCTCCCTCGGTCTGCGCAAGCACAAAATCTGCGCCGCCGAGTGACGCTCCGACGAACGATGCCCCGCGAACATCGGCGGCCCGCAGTTTGGCATTGCCCATCAGCGCGGCTTGCAGGTCAGCTCCCTGAAGATTGGAGTCCGACAGGTCACTGCCAACGAGTGAAGCCGCGCTGAGCGTGGCGTTGTTCAGATCAGCATGAGCAAACTTCGTGTAGTCGAGACTCGAGCCCCACAGATTTGCGTGTGCCAGGGTCGCGTGGTTCAGTTGGGCCTGGTCGAGCTGTGCGTGCGCGACGTTCGCCAGATTGAGGCTGGCGCCGCTCAGGACGGCCCCGTTCAGCAGGGCCCCCACGAGATAGGCGTGCTGCAGGTCGGCCATATGGAGCGAGGCCTGTTCGAGATTGGCGCCACCCAGGCAGGCCCCGCGCATGCACGCGCCCATCAGGTTCGCGCGCGAGAGACTCGTCTGAACCATTCTGGCTGCGGTCAGATCAACGTCCTCGAGATTAGCCTCGTCCATGCGCGCCCGGTCGAGCAGCGCGCCGCGCAGGGATGCCGCCTTGAACTGTGCTCCGCGAAGGTCGACGTCGCACAGATCAACCTCGGCCAGATCTGCTCCGGCAAGGTCAGCTCCAGCCAGATCGATGTCGCGATCGGGATGCTCGCTGCGCCACTCGTTGAATGCAGCGCTTCCGCGCAGGAGCTGTTCGTGTGCCGTTTCATCCATTGCCCAGCCAAGGTGCCCGCCGAGCATGATCGGAAACGCGAGGTGTGCACGATCATTGGTAAAGCTGCGCTGCGAGCGCGGAAATCAGTTGGGGGCGTCAGGGATGTCGCGACTGAGATCGCGCACGATTCCCCCTGCGTCGGTCATCACCTGCTCCAACTGGTTCATGGCACCCGGCGCGCGCACGTTGACCGTCCACCTGCGCAGCACGCCTTCATCGGGATGTTCTACCTGCACAGTGCACTCATCGCGACTGATCGATCGAGTGACCTGCCAGCCGCGATCGGTTGCCAGTGGCACTTCCGGAATCGGGTGTCCGGGTGGTATTGCGCCTGATCTGATCAGCGAAATCGAGCGCCATACGCGTAGGGAGACCCAGGTCAGGACCAGGGAAATGGCGATGATGATGAGCATGCGTACCACTGGCGCGCCTCCACAGCTCAGGATAGCGCTATTGCAGGCATGTTTGCCCGCCATTCGTGTGGCGGCCAGCCAGTGGCCCCATTGCGGTGCAACGACGATGGCATGCCTTCCCGATATCAATGGTGACGTCAGGGCGCGGTCGTTGCACCGCACCGAGGGATGGGTCGGGGCTTCTGTTATTGGGGGGGCTACGAGCTGTCTGGTGCTGTGGAGCACGCCCTGGCGATGCGGATTACATACGGTTTCGTGCCTCGCGACCCCCCCTCACGCACTAGGCACGAACGCCCACTCCGGCCGGCCAGCTGGAGTGGCACATACGCGGAAGCGTGGTCAGGCACGCAGCTACCGCGTTGAGACGACAGCGGTCGTCGCGCACGCGATCCCCTCTCGCGCGCGGCGACCGCTGTCGCACGTACTGGCCCCCTCCACACAAAATATTTGCTGGCGAATTCTGCGTTTCTGCCGATACGAACTACCAGGCAGCAACTAGTGGCGCGTGGCATGGGCAGTTGCTCACCGGCCATTGCACGCGTAATCCGTGGGGGATTTCGCATGAACAGTTTGTCCAGTCGCAGCAGCGCATGGAGTTCTCGGGCGCGCGCGGGGTGGGGATCGCTCGTACTGATCGTTGCCCTTCTGGTCGCGGCGCTGATCGTGCCGTCCCTCGCCGGAGCAAGCGAACTGGTCGACCGGAACACGAAGCGCGAACGCCTTGTGGTTGGCAAGGGCGGTGTGGCGATGATTCGATATCGCAAGCGCGGCAACACCAAGTACGTCTTCTACTGGGGCGCAAAGAATGCCGGCAAGCCCCGTGGCAAGGGCCGGCGATTCAAGCACCGCCGAAACTGGGGCCCCAACAATATTCTTCCCGAGGAGATGAAGAACCGTTGCCGCGCGTATCGCGGACCCGATCTGCCGTATGTCGTCGATGCCTGCACTGCTCCTGATGGCAGTCACTGGGTATTGCAGAAGTGGGCGCGAGACGCGCCCATCTGGGGCGGAAATCCGGCCAAGGCGACCAAGGAACTGCGCTTGTCGCACTTCACCGGCAAGCCCGCGCAGATCAAGGTGTGGCCGAACTGGAGTTGGCGCGGCCGCTACATGCACATCGTTGCGCAGCTGACCTATCGAGGTCGGCCGTGGTACGCGGTCAAGTTCACCAAGTGGGGCAAGGTGCAGGATGCGATCGGTCGCAATATTCCGATCGAGAGCTACAACTCGGACATGGGCAAGGGGTGGCGACGAGTCAACTCGGTACTGACTCATCGACCCAGCGGGCAAATGTGCTTCGGCTTCACCCCGAAGGAACTGCCCGGCGGGGGGAAGTCCGGCAGTGGGCTCTCCCGTGACAACAAGTACCGTCTGATCGTGCCGGGCCCCGGGGTTACCCCGGATGTGATTCAGCCTTTCGAGGGAGTGACACTTGCGCAGTACTCGGTGGAAGCAGATGAGGAGATCAACAATCTGATCCGCGACCTGACCGCAGGTTGGGACGGTCCCCACAACTGCAAGCGCGTCAACTAATCCAGTTACACGGCTGCGCCGCGCTGAATACCAGCATTCATGGCGGCGATTGCCTGTTGCTTGCCCTCGGGTCCGAATAGTCCTGATCCACACACCACTCGTCGTGCGCCGGCCGCAATCGCTTCGTGCACGTTGCCTGGCTTGAGGCCGCCGTCAACTTCCAGCTCAATGTGAGGAGCACGTTCGTCGAGCAGACGACGTGCCGCGCGAATCTTTGGCAACATGGTTCCGATGAAATCCTGGCCGCCAAATCCGGGATTGACGGTCATCACCAGAAGCACTCCGATGTCGTCGAGCAGGTCCTCGACCATCGAGAGTGGTGTACCGGGGTTCAGTGCAAGTCCGGCCGTAGCGCCCTCTGACCGAATCTCCTGCAGTGTGCGATGCACGTGCAGGCACGCTTCCGGCTGGACGATGACGATCTCACAGCCTGCGGCGACGTACTTTCCGACGTCGCGCTGCGGCTCGTGCGCCATCAGGTGAACCTCAAACGGCACGGTGGTATGTGAGCGGCACGCGGCGATCATGTCCCAGCCGAACGTCAGGTTGGGAACGTAGCGATTGTCCATGACATCCCAGTGGATGTAGTCGATGCCAGCTTCCTCGAGATCGCGCAGCTCATCGCCCATGCGCGACCAGTCGGCGGCGAGGATCGACGCGCCAAGCGGTGCACGACCGTCTGACCCCTGGCCGCTGGTGGAACTGCTCATCTGAGACTCGTGTCGCTCGTTCATTCGCGCGACGATACCAGCCGCCCACTCCGTGTCGGATCGGTCCGCGACTCGCGAATCGAGACGATCACGAACAGTGCAAAGCCGGCGAACCATGGGATGTACAGGTAGAACCAGTGCTGGAGTATCAGCTGCAGGCCGAGCAGAGCCGCAGCGCACCCGGCTGCCACCTGGCGAAAATCGCGCGCCCGCGGGACTGCGGCAGCAGCCAGCAGGCAGACCACCAGCACTGCCTGGGCAACGCGCTGAGCTGTCTTCCATTCATACATGCCCCAGGCGCTGAACGGACTCTCGCGGTCAAACTGGAATTTCCAGGTTGCGTCAACAAAGCGGTGTATGCCGTCGGGGTAGGCCGCGACGAAGGCGACACATCCAGCAATGACAACAATGGTGCCCGCCGCAGTCAGTGCCAGCTGGCGAAGACGATGCCGGACGCCGCAGTGGCAGAGGATCGGCAGTACCACCAGCGGCACGAACTTCACTCCACCTGCGGCCGTCACCAGCATTCCACGGACATACGACCACGGCAGCGCGGCAAAGCTGGCGAGAAGCAACGCTGCGACGAGCAGGTCGTTGACGTTGCTGCAGAGCGCAAGTGCCGTGAACGGATACGTCACCCATCCGCATGCAAGCAGTGCGGCCGCTCGCGCCCCGATCCATCGCCAGCCAACCAGGACCAGCAGGCCGATACAGAGCAGGTCCGATGCAATGCTGACGGCGTGTGCGCCCGGCAGTGATTCGCCCCAGCCATCGCCCGGCCCCAGTGCCGCCACGGCCGGCACATAGGCAAGGTAGTTGAGCGGCCCGTAGGTATCGCCGTGCGGATTGTCGGCCGGCATCGTTCCATATGGCGACTTGCCGTCAAGAATTGACGTTGCACCCGCAACGCCGGCGTAGCCAACATCGATCACATTTGCGCTGTACAGATTGATGCCCATGCGCACGCCCGCTGCGAAAACCGCAACCACCACAATCACGGCAAGCGGAATGTCAGCGCGCAGCAACCGCATAGCGCGCGAACGCCGTTCCTGCTGGTCTGCGGGCGGCACCGCGGCAGGTCGCACCCCGCGGATGAACAGCGTCGCCATGCGCCCGGTGAGCCACGCGAGCGGCGGGTACGCGAGGGGCACGGACCAATCGATCATTCCGCGATTGAACAGTTCCCACGAGACGCAGAATGACGCCAGCGCGATGACGTCTGCATTGCGGAGTGACAGCAGCTTTCTGCGGTCAATCATGACCAGCAGGAACAGGGCGAGCAGCGGCCACCAGACATACCACTTGTTGATATCGCCGCCAAAGGCATAGCGATTGCCGCGCGCCATCTTCCAGGCAATCTGGTGGCCGGTCCAGACACCCTCAACCGATCCGTTGAAGTCCCTGATGTCCGTCTGGATGAGGGCTTCCGGCCGGCCAGGACGGCGGAAGCGGACCTCCCACAACCGGCCCTCCGACAATGCCGCATCTGCGTTCAGCCGTGACAGGCCGCCAAACTCGCGTCCCTTGCGCCTGGTTCGAGTGTCCAGCCGGGCAATTGCTATGGCCTTCGTACTGTCGATCAGCGGCGGGTAGTCCTTGGCTGGCAGGTATTCCCGCTTGACGACCTCGCCGTTCGCATCGTTGATCACCAGTCGCGCAAGATCGCGACTGTCGCCGGGAACACGTACTGCGGATACCCATCGTTTGTAGGTGGAGTCATATGTCGAGCCAATCGTGGATCCCGGTCGATACTCCAGTGCCTGGTTCGCGCGTGGGTCTACCATGACGATCGCGCGGCCCTGTGACTCG
>CAYNNW010000014.1:0-6134 GCA_964398435.1 uncultured Gaiellales bacterium
ATTACCTCACTGTGTGCCGCGGCCAAGCCCCACTCCCGGCGTGGCCCCCCGGCCACCTGCAAAAAAACGCCATTTACAGGGATTTTGCGCGCAGGGTCATGGGGGGTGGCCGCGGTCGGCCACACCGTCGGGCAGGGAGGCCACCGATCCTGCCGCGGGCGGCCAAACATTCGTGCCTCGATCTGCGACATGAAGGGTGATGTTTGAAGCACCACTTGCACCATATGCAGGAAATGCCTGGGGAGTTGCCCCCGGCGTGGCCGTCGCCAATCCCGGCTATGGGTACATCCCCTGGGGCGGGAATGCGTGGAACGCGGGCTATGTAGCTCCGCAGGCGTGGGGGTACCCCGCCGCCGCGATCTGGCCGGCCGACGGGCAGGGATTTGCCGCCGTTGCGCCGCAGGCCGAACAGCCCGCAGCTGCTGGCGTTGCAGGCCTTGCGCCACAACACGCCGACGCCGCGCCGATCGGCGCACCGATGGCTGGAATGCTTCCGGTTGGACGCCTGGGCAACCAGGCCGCACCGCTGGCAGCCGCAGCCGAGGCTGCTGCGGCGCTGCGAGCACAGGCGCCACTCGCCGCTGCAGCGCCTGTAGCAGACGAGGGTGCTCCGGCCCCCGTAGCGGCTCCCGCTATCGAACCCGTCGTTGTTCCTGCTGCAGCTGCTGCAGCACCGGCAGCCGTCGCAGCTGGTGCTGCAATCGCGGCTGCCCCCGCCCCAGCGGCCGCCGCTCCACAGGCCGCCGCAGCGCAGGCTCGCGCTGCAGCAGCACCTGCCGCAACTATCCTGCCACTGCGCCGCCCGGCCAAGCGACCCCGACCTGCCCGTCCAGCACACGCTGCCCGGCCCGCCAAGCCGTCGCGTCCGGCACGAATCCATCGCCCTGCCAAGCCTGCTCGCGCGGCTCGCATTGCCGGTGCCGGACGACGCCCGAAGAACGAAATCTGGGCAGGCGTTCGTGATCCGCGATCGGTGCACATCACGCAGGTCACCAGTCGCTTCAACCGCAATCCCGCAGCTGACAACAAGGACTGCGGTCCGGCGAGCGTCGCCATGTCGCTGCTGCTGCTCGGCATGAAGCTGCCCGGTATTCCAAAGCAGTCCACTGCCCAGCGAATGATCAACCGCGCTCGCGCCCTGGGCGGATCCAACGACTCAACCGTTCCGACCACCAACCACGATCTTGAGCAGGCACTCGCTGCGTCCGGTGCGTCGACGGAAACCGTTACCGAGATGAGCGCGGTCTTTGCGGCGGTCAAGTCCGGCAAGCCCGTCATTCTCAACGGTAATCCGCGGCACCCCGGTGCGTACGGACCGTCGTTCAGCGCTCGCGATCTTGAGCCCTTCGACGGTGCCCACTGGATCGTTGTCAGTGGCTTCGACAAGAAGAGTGGCAAGTACATCATCAACGACCCGCTCTCACGTGCCGGCGCGCTGAAGGTCACCGCTTCGCAGCTGACTGCGTACTGTGGTGGAAGCCTTGGTCTGGTCGTCAGCCGGGCAGCCGCCGGCGCCGGCACCAGCGACGTGCATCGGCCCGCAGCTCCGGCCGCAGCAGTTGCTGCCGGAACAGTTGATCCCGCTGCTGAGACGGTGGCCGGTGTGTTTAACGCCACCGGTATCGATCCGGCATTCAGCCCCGCTGTGGCCGCCGCAGGATACGGTGGCTTCTAGGCGTCCGGCCAGCGTCGCCTTAGGGCTGAGGCCAGCCCGCACACGTTCATATTTTCCGGTACGGAGGGGTACAACCTTTATGTGAAACCGCACTGGCATGACAATGGGCGTCGACATCCAGCCCCTTCAGTTGATGCCGCGAGACAGGAACTTGGATTGTCTGGTTCCTCGATTGTTGGGCGGGATGGTGCTGCGGCAGCGATTCTTGATGCAGCGACACTGCTGTTTCCACGTATTTCGTTTGCGGCCGGGACATTCGATTTCGCCGATCCCGCACTTGCAGAACTCGTACTGCACAGCGGACCAGTGATTGAGGAGGTCAGCGTTGCGTTGATGTCCGAACCACTACTTGACACGTCATCGATCTCGGCAGTACCGGTGCAGGCACTTTTCGATGACGTGCCTCCACGGGTAACCCGTACATTGGCACGGATACTGCAACGATCGTGGTGGGATGCATCCATGCTGAGTATCGACGACCCTGAGCGTCCGCCAACGGCATACCAGGCCATCGGTCCGTTTCGAGGTCCCGAGACATGGCTTGAAGTTGTCGATACGAATTCAGCGGGGATTGTGCTTGCGTTCGGTGAAATGCGCGCCTTTGGAATCTGTGCGGGGAGCCCAACTCTTGAGGATGCGCATGGTGACGTGCTGTATCTGGGGGACTGCACCGCGGAAAACACAGACCTGATTGCTGGGTGTGTAACCGAATATGCGGATGCGGATTGGAGCGCTAACTCAAGCGGCATGGACGATGAGCAGCTCGTGTTTCGCGAGTTGCGATTCTCAAAGGCAGACTTGGCAGCATTTGCCACAGAGTTGCGAGCACTTGCAAACGGTAGTGGGGAATTCGCATGGCTGACGTCGACGCCGCCACTTATCGACCCGACAATTACTTTTTACGACCTTGAGCGAATTGGCGGCGAAGTGGCAGTCAATGCGTCGTGGTCATCGGCGCGCGAGGGTGAGCTGCGCGAAATTCCGGGAGAGTACAGGCTCGTGTGCCGTACAATCGCCAACCGCGTTGCGTTTACCATCAGCGTTGTCAACGAATACGGAGCAGCATCTTCTTCAGGCGAAGACTCAATCCGGCTTCTCGACTTTCTTGCGCGACAGATCGATGAGGTGTTGGCACCACTTCCGCCGTCTCGTGACACAGCGCCCAGTGTCCGTCCGCGCATTGTCCACCCGTACGGATCGCCGAACTGTGAGGTCGTTGACCCATCTGTCGCCAGGGTGTTCCCCTCACTAGACGATAAGGATCCACTATTCGAATCAGCGGACGACTAGCCGGCCGTGTACAACCAGCCAGTGCTGGCGAGGTACTGGTGCGAGCAGGTTGGCTGAGGATGTGTCAGCGCGGTGCGACTCATCACCACGTCGAGTCGCATTGGGAGCGACTAAACGCAGCGAACCGTCACTCGTGATGAGGTGCGCCAGCGACGGGCGAGCAGCGCTGCAATGAGCTGGGTAAGTGGGGGTAGTGTCATCTGGGGCCTCCGTACCGTGTGGGCTGGATGACTCTCACTGTGCGCCCCGATTCCAAAGCGACCATGAGTGGAGTCTGAGAGTTCCCTGAATGTGCCTGAGGCCAGATTGATCAAAACAGCGCCGGGGTGGTTAGCGCGAGGCCGAGATTGATCGCAGCGCTGCTCATGTGTTCGGCGCGCGCAATCGGTATGCGTCCAGTGCCCGGGACCGGTGTTCAGATGGCGTCGCCCGGTCGTGCGATCAGCCAATGGATACGGTTGTCGATTTCATACCCGGTGACACCGCGCTGGAGCAGGTCGGCGGCGAGCGCTGCAAGCTCCTCTTCGCTGATGTCAGTGGAGGTTGCGTACGATGCCGCCAGCTCGAGTCGGGCCAGTGGCGACAGGGTCAGCGTCTGCCACTCATCGCCCCACGACTGTGGCGTCAGAACTCCACGCTCACGCATAGCCGTGCGACCATCGTGCAGCGTGCTTTCTATAATCGCTTCCAGTTCACTGCGCTGCTGGATCGAGTCGGGAAGATCCGCAGCGACGACGTCACGCCAGATTGCCTCGTCGTCCTGGGAATTGTGTGGCGGAAGGGGAAAGTTCCACAGCAGCACCATCGAGCCGTTCGGAGCAAGCAGGTTGGCAACCCGGCGGTCGCCAACCTCCGGGTCAACCCAGTGATAGGCGTTGGCACTGACGATCAGGTCGAATGAATCGTGCGGGAGATCTGCCTGTTCGAACGTCGAGGGCAATACGGTCGCGCGATGGTCAATCATCTGCGCCATGTTCGTACCGGGCTCCAGCGCTGTGACCTTGCAACCAATCGTCAGCAGCGTATCGGTCAACTGGCCGGTACCGGCGCCGATCTCAAGCACACGCGCACCAGCGGGCGTTACACTCGCGCGCTCACACAGGCTCGAGACAAACGCCGCATCGAACCGCGGACGCGCACGGTCGTAGCGCACCGCAACACGGTCGAAGTCGAGCGCGTGATCGCGGTTGGAGTTTGGGCGCATCAACCGACCCTGCCGATTCAGGATTGGTCGGTTGCAGGCTCGGCGAAGGGCATCGACCGTGCCCCGGCCTCGATACGTGGAGCCATCAGCTCCAGCAGCATCGAGCTGACCTCTGCCGGAGTGGTGCCGCCGCTGATCCGGTCACGCATGTCGTCGAGGAACGACATCAGTTCCTCGTTACTCAGGTGGAAACTGCAATCCGACCGCCAGATCTTGGGGTGCGATGTTCGCTCTGGTGCCTCGTCGCCGGCCCACAACTCCTCATGCATCTTCTCGCCCGGGCGTGGCCCCACAACTTCGATCGCAATATCGACGTCTGGACGCATGCCACTGAGTTCGATCATGTTGCGTGCCAGGTCGATGATCCGTACCGGCGTGCCCATGTCGAGCACGAAGACTTCGCCACCGCTTCCCATCGCCCCGGCCTGGATGATCAGCTGTGCGGCTTCGGGGATCGTCATGAAAAAGCGGGTCATGCGTGGGTCGGTAATCCTGACCGGGCCACCGCGTTCGATCTGCCGACGGAAGATCGGGATCACGCTTCCGGCACTGCCCAACACATTGCCGAAGCGCACGGCCATGAAGCGGGTGCTGACGCTGCGTTCTGCGTGCGCCTGGACCACCCACTCTGCGAGTGCCTTGGATTGACCCATCACGTTGCGCGGTGCAACAGCCTTGTCGGTTGAGACGAGCACGAATCGCTCAACTCCGGCTTCCTCAGCAAGGCGACACATCGTGCGTGTTCCGAGTGAGTTGTTGCGGATTGCCTCTTCGGGATTCTGCTCAAGCATCGGCACGTGCTTGTAGGCGGCCGCGTGGAAGACCACCGTTGGCTCAAAGCGTTCGAAGATCGTACGCATGCGAACTTCGTCGGTGACGTCGGCAATCATCGGGACGATCGCGTCGAAGTCGCGCTCGGTCAACAACTCCTGCTCGATGGCAAAGATGCTGGGCTCTGCGTGGTCGACGAGCACCAGCAGCTGCGGCAGCATGTTGGCGATCTGGCGACACAGCTCACTGCCGATCGATCCGCCCGCCCCCGTAACCAGCACAACCTGGTCGGTCAGATAGCGTGCGATCGATTCGAGATCGACCTCCACCGGTTCACGGCCGAGGACGTCCTCAACCTGAACGGTACGCAGCTGGCGGGCAAGGCTGGAGCGGTCGCCGAGCACGAGCTCGTTGATCGACGGGAGGATTCGAACAGGGATCTCGAGGTCGCGACAGGTCGCCACGATCCGCTGGATGGTTTCACCAGGCGCCGAGGGAATCGCGATCAGCACCTCCTCAACGGCGTGCTCCTCAACCATCGTCGCAATATCCGACGTCGTACCAAAGACCGACACGCCGTCGAGCTTCATGTGCTGCTTGCGGTCGTCATCGTCAACGATGCCGGCCGGAACCATGCCGAGCGGCTGCCGCTGCATCTCCCGAATCAGCAGGCGTCCGGCCTCGCCGGCGCCCACGACCAGCACGCGGGTCCCCGCCTCAGCTGCCAGGCGGCGGGTGCGCAGATTGGGGCGGTCGAAGAAGCTGCGGGCCGCAAGCCGCAGAATCGCGATTCCGAAGAGTGTCAGTACAAAGTCGAGCACCGCCACCGATCGCGGAATCCGCACAAACGTGAGCGGCGGATTGAGGTACAGGTACAGCAGTGCAGCGCCCGACCCGAACAGCGTCGAGCGGACGACGCCTTCCATGTCCTTGATCGACAGGTATCGCCACCACTTGTCGTACATGCCGGTGGCAATGAAGACCCCCAGCTTGATCGCGACGACGAAGCCGATCGTCTTCAGCATTGCCTGCTGGTAGAAGGCCGGTGTACCTGTGTCGAAGCGGATGTAGTACGCCAGCCAGTAGGAGCCCGCGACGACGCCAGCGTCGAGCACCACGTGCCAGATGCGGTTGCCGCGTACCAGCACGCGGAGTCGGGCAATTGCCGCACGAGCGATCCGGCGGTGCAGTGGC
>CAYNNW010000014.1:6144-9955 GCA_964398435.1 uncultured Gaiellales bacterium
CGGCGCCTGGGATCGGGTGTTGGCTGATTGGCTGGCATGAGGAATGGTCGGCAGATCCGACGACACAGTGTATCCCGCGGCGGCGCCGGCGCGTGCGCGTCGCACGAGGCACCGTCCGGGAACGGTCAGTGGGCGGCCGTGAGAGGCAGCCCCTGCAGAGCAAGGTCGAGCAGCGTCTGTGGGTCCCGCAGGTGGGGGGCTGATCTGACAGCTGTCGAGCGTGCTGCCAGGACGTCGTCAATGTCGCTGGCGGCATTCAGCTGACGCAGGCGGCCGTCGGCAATCAGGTGCTCGTCGACGCCGCCCATCTTCCCTGCAAATACCGTGAAAACGGGTGTGCCCAGCGCGACTGCCTCGCGGTTCATTGTGCCACCAGCGCTGACCATCAGGTCGGCCGCGGCGACCAGGCTGAGCGCTTCGACCGCGTGTTCCGGCAAATGCAGGCGATTGTCGGCTGTGGCGGCTGCATATCGCTCGCTCAGGGCCGCTCGCTGCTCCGAGGTGCGTGCGAGCACGACCGTCGTTGCCAGGTCGGCGGCCAACAGCCGCTGAATGACCTGGTCAAACAGTTCGTTGTGATGCCCACGGTGGTACAGCGCCAGCTCCGGCGGCGGGCGAAGCACAACGAGGCTGCCGGCGTTGCCGACGCCCCATTCAGCGCGAACATCGGCGGCCGGTGTCAGCTCTGCATCGCTGAGGTAGTACTCCTCCTTCAGCCCCGGATACTGCACCAGCTTCGAGAGCGCGCCGTACTGGGCGAGCCGCTCGGCCGGGATCATCTGCGGGGTCATGACGCGCCAGCTCAATCGGCAATTCATGCGGTGCATCGTGCGTGCCCACTCGTAGTCGAACATCGTCACGTGCGGCAGGTCGAGGCCGCGGCAGACCAGCGGCAGGTCGGTTGATCCGTGTGACAGCGCGACGTCGATTGCACGACCGCGGTTCCACTCTCGGACGACCCGGCGGAGTTCCCTCGTCCGTGATGCCGCTGCCCGCGCTTTGCCCAGGCGTGTGCTTCCACCGTGCTGGCCGACCTCGACAACATCGAGATCGTTCATTGCCGCGAGCTCAAGCGTCTGTGCAAACCGCCGCGCCGTCACCAGCACCTCGGCGCCCTGCGCGCGCAGACGCCGTACCAGCGGCACGAAGAACGGCACATGCGGGGAATTTGTCAGGTCGACTACGACGCGCATCAGCGTGGTGCGGGACTCAGGCGCCCGCCCCGACAGGCACGGCAGTCCTGACGGCAGCAACGACTTCCTCGACCTGCTCACGCGTCATTGTCGGGAACATGGGCAGCGAGAATCCTTCGCGGCTCATGGTCTCGGTGACGGGCAGGTCGCCCGCTGCGTATCCGAGGTCGGCAAAGACTGGCTGCAGGTGGTGTGGATTACCGTAGTAGATCGTGGCCGCAACATCGTGCTGCTTGCAGGCGGCCATGATCTCGTCGCGGCGCGACGAGCGGACCACGTACAGATGCCAGATTGGCTCGCGCCCCTCGGCCACGTACGGCAGCGTTACCAGTTCGCCGAGCCCGGCCTCTTCGTACCAGCCGGCCACGGTCCGACGATGGGCATTCCAGCCGTCGACTTCCTTCATTAACCGTCGAAGCACGACTGCCTGAAGCTCGTCGAGCCGCGAGTTATAGCCGACGTGGTGGAAGACCTGCTTGTCCTTGGATCCGTGGAAACGAAGCATTCGCACCATCTCTGCAACGTCATCACGATCGGTGACGATCATGCCGCCGTCGCCAAAGCAGGGCAGATTCTTCGTTGGGAAGAACGAGAAGGTTGCCGCGTCGCTCATGCTGCCGGCGCGGGCGCCGTTGTAGCGGGCTCCCCACGCCTGGGCGGAGTCCTCGACCACTGCGAGGCCGTGCTCGCTGGCGATGGCGCGGATCTCATCCATGTTGGCGCACTGGCCGAACAGGTGCACGGGCATGATCGCCTTCGTGCGCCCTGTAATGCGCGCGCGGATCGAGTCGGGATCCAGGGTCCAGGTGTCGTCAACGTCCGCGAAGACCGGCGTTGCTCCGACCGAGGCAATCGTCTCGGGTGTCGCAAAGAACGTGTAGGCGGGGCAGATGACCTCGTCGCCGGCGCCAACTCCGAGTGCGCGCAGCGAGATGGTCAGCGCGTCAGTTCCGTTGGCAACGCCGATGGCGTGCTTGACGCCCAGATACTCAGCAGCTTCCTGCTCGAATGCCTTGACGTTCGGGCCCAGAATGAAGGTGCCGTTGTCGACGATTGCCGACATCGACTCGACCAGTTCCTGCTCGAGTCCGGCGTACTGGGCTCGGGGGTTCATCAGGGGGACACCCATGTGTGGTTCTCCTCATCACGACTGTGTTCGTGGTGCATCCTACGCCTCGCGGGCGGGGGCATGTGTTTGTGTTGGCTGTCGTGGGTACTGGCAATCCGTGGCTCGATTCGGACGATTGCTCAAGGGATCGGCCCTCGTTGTCGGGGGTGTGGTCGTCTGGCGGCTGGCCTCCGACCGGTTACGGGACGCTGCAAAACATGCGCGGGACGATCGGCAGAGGGACGAGGAAGAGGTCGTGCAGCGGCATCGCTCGCGCCAGCGTGACCGGATTGCGGTTGTGCGGGAGCGCGCCCCGCGGACGAGCGTCGAGCCGATTGAGGTCGACCGCCCCGCCGAGGCGGAGGTTTCCGCCGCATCCGTAGAGGTCAAGCGGCCTGCGGCGGTTGCTGCAGCAACACCTGCCTCATCGATTGAAGCGGCAGTTGTCCGGCTGCCTGAACCCGTGCTCGATCCGATCGAGGACGTCGTCGAGACCGAGGTCGAAGCCGACGCCGAGCCCGAGGTGGTCACGGACGTCGAAACCGAGGCTGTAACCGAATCCGAAGTCGATTCCGAGCCCGAGCCTGAGCCCGACAGCGAGGACTCTGGCGACATCGTCAAAGAGGCAGAGGCGATCCTCGCCGACGAGGACAAGCGTCGCGACGACGCAGGATTCACGTCGTTCTTCGAGGAAACTCCCGACGAGGATGCCCAGATTGATCTGGTCACCGCTGCCAGTGGCGTGGTCGTTGGTCGGTCCCGAAAAGATTCGCGCACGTTTTCGACGCGCATGGACGCCATCGAGCGGGAACACGCGGCTGAGGGTGGCGCGCAGGCGCAGGCCGAGGCAGCAGCAGCTGCACCGATGGAACGCCGCGAAAAGGTCATTGTTGCAGTGCTGCTCATCTTCTCGGCCCTCGGAGTCCTTGCCACGTCGCTCTCGGTGGCACGTCCATTTGAAGGCTGGTCGTGGATCGCAGCTGCCGCTGGCGCGGTCGTGTCGGTGGCCTGCTGGCTCGCATGTTGGCTGGTGACCTCCCGATCGCGCAAGCGACGCGTTGCAGAGGCTCTGGACCAGCGACGCCTCGCCGAGCTCTCGCAGCTCTAGCCTTAATCGGTTCCCTGCGGCCGCCAACTGCGCTAGATTCGCCCCTCCGCACTCACGGACAGGGGCGCGACTCGTCGCGCGTACACGCGAGTGCTGGGTGCATGCTGGCACCAGGCCACTCCAGGCAGGGTGTCGTGATTGAGAGGTTGGAAAGCCGGAATGAATGCTCGGTTCGGACGAATGCTGCTGTATTTCGTGTTGTACGCAGCGGCCAGCTCATTGCTGCTGATCGCAATTCCAGGGGTGCCGCAGACCCTGACGCGCGAGGGCAAGGTCATCGACCAGCTCACGATGGGGCTGCTGATCCTGTCGATCGTGATCTTTGCGATGGTGGCAGCTCTCGTTACCTATTCGGTCAAGACGTGGACCGTTCGTGGCGAGGATCTCGACTCAGAGACAGAG
>CAYNNW010000014.1:9965-14021 GCA_964398435.1 uncultured Gaiellales bacterium
TTCCAGTCCTCATCGTCACAGCCATCAGCTTCATCAGCTACGGAGTTCTGCACAACCAGGAGACTGCCGTAGCCAAGGACGGGGCAACTCGCGTCGAGGTGCGCGCCTACCAGTACGGCTGGCACTTCGGCTACGACTCCGACGGCGACGACCGCTTTGACGTGCACGAGGTTGCAGACCTGGTTCTGCCGCTGAACAAGACCGTCAAGTTCGACATCATGGCGTACAAGGGGCAGAGCCAGAAGTCGGTGCGTCGACTGCGCGACGCAGCCTCCGGAAGTGGTGCAAAGGCCAAGGCCGCCGAGGCCGCGCTCTCGAATCTGACCACCAAGCAGGTACCGGGCGTGCTCCACTCGTTCTGGGTGCCCGAAGCCCGAATCAAGATGGATGCAGTTCCGGGCGTGCATACGCGTACGCGCTGGACCGCTGTCGAGCTGACCAAGCCTTCACATCCGATCCAGGTCGTCTGCGCTGAGCTGTGCGGACCAGGTCACGGCTCGATGCGAGCGTCCGCCTGTGTGACAACGGCGAAGATCTGGTCGTGGTGGGTTGACGGCAACACCGACCAGCCCTGCGGCGTGGTTCGCTTCATGACCTGCGCGCACGACGGGTCGCTCGATGAGTGGGCCGAGGACGTTGCGGCGGCCCTGGGCAAGGATCGCGATATCGACTCGTGTCGAGAGATGAACAAGGCCGTCGGTGACGGCGAGCCTTCGGGAGGTGCAGCATGAGTGCGGCGGCAACATCGACCAACGCATCAACGCGACCAGGTGTGAAAAGCGTGGTTGTGGGAGCGATTCTTGGCTACCTGCTTGGCTCGGCAGTTCTTCACCTGATGATGATTCTGTGTGGCGGCGCGAAGTGGGGCGGCGACGCTGACTCGTGGCGCGCACTGTTCGGCATTGTCGAGCCGTGGGGTGGTACGTGGGCCGGCGCATTTGGAGCAGCGCTTGGTGGCGGAGCCGGACGCTGCGGCATCGGTGTCTACGGACGTGCAAGCTTCGGACGAGCCTGGTTTGGCGCGGCAATGGGTCTGCTCGTCGGGATTATCGGAACGGGTCTCGTGCGTGAGGCGTTTGACCTGGGCTTTTACAAGGAAGCGCCGGCCGTCGTCATGGGCGGCGTCGCGGCCCTGCTCGGCTTCCTCTGGGGAATCGGCACGTTCCCTGACTGGTGGCACTACATGAAGGGTGGTGCAACCCCAGCGCACGAAGACCACTCAGGGCACGGTGCCCAACGCTGGACTGACTACTTCAAGTTCAATACCGACCACAAGGTGATCGGTATTCAGTACATGGTCACCAACTTCTCGTTCATGATCATCGGCGGCCTGATGGCGTCAATGGTTCGGGCAGAGCTCGCGCAACCCGGACTGCAGTACGTCAAGGACGGACTTCAGTTCAACCAGATCATGACGGCGCACGGCGCAATCATGTTGTTCCTGTTCATCATTCCGATCTTCGCTGGCATCGCCAACTATGTGCTGCCGATCATGATCGGAGCGCCAGATATGGCTTTCCCGCGACTCAACGCGTTGAGCTACTGGATGCTGCTGTTCGGTGGATTCGTCTTTCTTGCCAGCTTCCCGATCGGTGCAGCGGCATCGGGCTGGACGAACTACGCACCGCTCAGTTCGATGGGGGGCAAAGAAGGGTTGACGATTGGACAGCTGCTCTTCGTTCTCGGCGTGCAGCTGATCGGTACGTCCTCGATCATGACAGCGATCAACTTCATCGTGACCATCGTTGCGATGCGGGCTCCCGGCATGACGATGTGGAAGATGCCGTTGCTCGTCTGGGCGAACCTGACCACGTCACTGCTGGTTGTGTTTGGTACACCGTTCATTGCCGGTTCGCAGTTCATGGTGCTGTTTGACTCGGTCATGAACATGAACTTCTTTGACGCGGCGCGAGGCGGTGATGCGATCACGTATCAGCACGTCTTCTGGTTCTACAGCCACCCGGCCGTGTACATCATGATGCTGCCCGGATTCGGAATCATCAGCGAGGTGATCACAACGCATGCGCGCAAGCCGATCTTTGGCTACAAGGCGCTTGCCGTCTCGACGCTTGCGATCGGCTTTCTGGGTTTTACCGTCTGGGCGCACCACATGTTCACCAGCGGTATGAATGACTGGCTGCGACTGCCAATGATGGTCGCAACGATGCTGATTGCGGTGCCCACGGGCGTCAAGGTATTGGGATGGTCTGCGACCCTGTGGAAGAGTCGGATCTACTCCACCACCGCGATGCATTGGGTGATTGGCTTCCTGTTCACGTTCACGTGTGGTGGACTGACCGGCGTGATGCTTGCCTCGGTGCCGTTTGACCAGCACGTGCAGGACAGCTACTTCGTTGTGGCGCATTTCCACTACGTGCTGTTCGGTGGCTCCATGTTCACGGTCATGGCGGGAATCCACCACTGGTATCCCAAGATCACCGGTCGCATGCACAATGAGACGCTTGGCAAGATCCAGTTCTGGCTGATCTTCGTCGGGATGAACATGACGTTCTTCCCCATGCACTGGATCGGCACGTTGGGGATGCCCCGACGAGTGCCTGACTACGAGGCGCTGTCGCTGATCCAGCCCGAGGTCAGCACCTGGAACATGGTTGCCACACTCGGCGCGCTGCTGCAGGGCGTCGGCTTCCTCGTGTTCTTCTACAACATGATCGTCAGTTGGCACAGCGGCCCGCGCGCCCCCGCCAATCCGTGGCGATCACGAACGCTGGAGTGGCTCGTAACCTCGCCACCGCCGCTGTTCAACTTCCATCAAACGCCGATGGTGATCGGCGCGCCGTACGGATATGGCCACGCAGATCAGCGGCACGCAGTGCTTGACCCCGCTGACATCAAGGAGGAGGTCGTTCGATGACAGCTGCCGACGCACCTGCAGTGCACCACGACGCTCACGACGACCACCACGACGGTGAGCATCCACCGGAGGTGGTCTGGAGCAGCCGCATGCCGATCGGACTGATGGGGATGTTGTTCTTCATCGGGTCCGAGGCGGCACTGTTCGGCTCGTTCTTCATGTCGTACTTCTTCGTGCGTGTCGCGCAGATCGCCGACTACCAGTCATGGGCCGAGGCACTCGGCGAGGCGGTTCCGGTCGACGTCGCGACGATGAACAGCCTGATCCTGTTCTCCAGCTCGGTAACGATTCACTGGGCCGAGATCGCCCTGAAGCGGAATCAGCGTGCCTGGGTGAAGATCATGCTGGCGCTTACGATCGTACTGGGCTTCACATTCCTGGGGATCCAGATCAAGGAGTACTCGTCGCTCATCCACCACGAGCAGATCGGTCCGTCGACCAGTGCCTACTCCTCGGTGTTCTTCTCAATCACCGGGCTGCACGGGTCTCACGTTGCCGTTGGCGGCATTCTGCTGATCATCATGTTGGTGCGAACGCTGCGGGGGCACTACGGTCCGCGGCACGACCAGCACATTGGATTCAGGACGATGGCTGTCTACTGGCACTTCGTTGACCTGGTCTGGGTGTTCGTCTTCAGCCTGATCTACCTCCCCGGAAACTTCAGCCACATCAACTGGCCGTTGTTGGGCGGGGGTATTGCAGTTCTGGTGGTGTTGACTGCCCTTGGGTCGAAGGTAATTCCGGGGACCGACCAGTCACACGGTGTCAGCGCCGGTTAGCGGCGCAGTGCACAGGCTGCGCCGACTTCGCCCACTGCTCCGCACGCTGCTGATAGTGCAGGCCGTGATTGCTGGAGTGCTGTTGGCAACGGTGATCGCCGGGCGTGATCGACTTGGTGAGCTTGTGGGCATCGATTCGGCAGTCGAGATCCGCGGCTCAGTCCCGCCGCGATTGGTAAGTCCGCCGAGTACTACGGGGATTCGTTTACGACCGCGATGGGAGCATGGGCCCGTTCGCGAAGCGCAGGACCGGGGCGCCGCTGTTGCACTGGTTGTGACGTGCGGAGCGTGTCACTCAGGGGAGGTGCTCGGTGCATTCGTGCGCGGCCTGCCGACGCGGTCGGGTGGCGATCCGAAGCTTCCCGGTGATGCACGAGTCCACGTAGTGATCGTCGACGAGAA
>CAYNNW010000015.1:0-4161 GCA_964398435.1 uncultured Gaiellales bacterium
GACGCACGCATGGTGCTCTGCCGACGAATCGATCCGGCTGCAGGAAGCGTGACGTTCTTTACCAATGCGGACAGCACAAAGGGCAGGCAGCTCAGCGGGAGTTCAGGCGCGCTGGCGGGGCGGAGCGCGCCGATTGCGGCGACGTTCTGGTGGCCTCCTGTGATGCGGCAGGTTCGGATCCGCGGGACGGCATCCGAGGTTGATCCGTCGGTGGCACGCAACTACTTCCAATCGCGGCCACGAGAATCACGAATTGGGTCGTGGGCGTCGCATCAGTCGCACGTGATCACCGACCGGGCGACACTCGACGCGCAGGTCGACAGGGCGGAAGAGAAATGGGCGGACCGCGAGGTCGAACCGCCGCCCTGGTGGGTGGGGTACGACATCACGATCCGCTCCATTGAGTTCTGGCAGGCACGACCCGCCCGGCTGCACGATCGCATTCGCTGCGAGCGTCAACCCGACGGGGCGTGGTCCTGCATACGGCTTCAGCCCTGACGGGCTCTCACCGGGGTGCTACCAGCCGCTGTCGCTGCTGCCCCAGTCGCTGGAGGAGCCCCAGTCGCTCGAGGAGCCCCAGTCACTGCCGGAGTCGCTTGAGCCCCAGTCGCTGGACGAGCCCCAGTCACTGCCCGAGTCGCTTGAGCCCCAGTCGCTGGACGAGCCCCAGTCACTGCCGGAGTCGCTCGAACCCCAGTCGCTCGAGGAGCCCCAGTCGCTGCCGGAGTCGCTTGAACCCCAGTCACTGGATGAGCCCCAGTCGCTGTCGCTGGAGTCGCTTGACCCCCAGCCACTGTCGCTCGAGTCGCTCGAGCCCCAGCCACTGTCGCTGCTGCCTGAGGAGCCGCTCGACCAGCCGCTACCACTGCTGCCCGACGATCCACTTGATCCGCTCGACCAGCCGCTGTCGCCACTGTCCCAGCCACTTCCTGTGCCTGAATAGCCTGCGCCGTAGTCTGGATAGTCCGCTTCCGGATACCAGCCTGAGCCGTTGATCCAGTCCCAGTCGTGATCGCGGTAGTAGGTCGGCGGATGGCTGCGCCAGTAGTCCAGGTGACGGTGACGCGGGTAGAGGCTGTCGCCAACGAAGATCCACGTGCGGTTGTGGGAATCGTAGTTCCAGCACTTGTAGTACTCGGTTGGATAGCGTCGAGTTGGCGTGCTGTCGGCAAGCTTGGCGATCAGCATGCCACCGCCCACGAGCCCTGCACCAACAAGTGCGCCGGTCAGCATGCTGCGCGCTCCCGAGAGCTCACCGACCCGGGCTGCACCGGCACCCAGGAGGGCGCCAACGCCCGCTCCGGCAACCAGGAGCCCCGTAACCTTCAGCGCGGTGAGAGCGCCGCTCTGCGGCTTGGCCGGCAGCTGCGAGAGCTCGTTGGTACCTTCGACTGCGGTATCCGCCGCATCTGCGGCTGCATCCGTTGCGGTGGTGTCCGTTGTTGTGTCGGTGGTTGGCACATCGGTCTGCATGTTGATGCGCGCAGCGATGCGGTTGGCAATGCCCAGCTGAACTGACATGTGTCGTCCCTTTGTGTCCCTGTTGATCGTCCCTGCGGGCGGCGTCGAAAGTCCCGGTAGACGCGTCGCCCGGCATCCGTCTATCGGGGGAATCTGGCTGCGGTGTTGCACGGAGAGCGGTTCGAGCTGGCTGGATGCGGTGGCACGGTCAGCAGCGGGCAGCTAGACTTGTCGGACCGTTGTGACGCTTGCCGTCGCCACGACCTGCAGAAATCCCAAGTTTGCAGGTATAAGGGCCGTTAGCTCAGTTGGGAGAGCACCAGCTCGACAAGCTGGGGGTCACTGGTTCGAGCCCAGTACGGCCCACCTCAGGGAAGCCTCGCAGACGCGGGGCTTTTCTCTCTTCGCGGGGCCGGCCGGTCGTGCGCTGGTTGTGCGAAACCCGGTGCGTTGAATCCCCGACAATCAGGTGTATCGCGCTGAACGGGGGCGCGACGGGAGCACGGGAGTTCTGGATGTTTGGGGGGGCAACCTCAGGCAGTCACGGGGTTGGCGCGATTCTGCGTACCACAGCGCGGTCGATCGGGCGGGCAGCCATTCGAAGTCTTGCTGACAATCCAGGCGTCGATCGTGCTGCGGTGCCACTGACGAATCAGCTTATCCAGGTTGCCCAGCGCGAGGGCACGGCGATTCGAGGCACTGCGTCCGCCGCCGCAAGTGCAGCGCGATCCGTTCGACGTGGCAATGCTGCCGAAACAGCATCGGCTGTCGAGCATCTGTTCACAGGAATTCGTGATTCGATTGACGGTGTGTCGGCAGCTCGCGCGGCCCTGCGGGACCATCCATCTGAAGCCGCACAGCTGGGACTTCGCGGTGGACCGCCGATCGCTGGTCGCGACCTCGAGACGCTGCGCACCATGGACCCGACAGCATTTGAGCAAACCGTAGCCCAGGCGCTCCATCGCAGCGGCTACTCCGAAGTGCGGCGCGTCGGTGGGGCCGGCGACCTGGGCGTGGACGTGTTTGGAATCTCACCTGACGGCCTGCGAACGATTGTTCAGTGCAAGCGCTATGGCGAGAACACGACAGTCGGTTCAGCCGAGATGCAGATGTTCCTGGGCGCGATGACCATCCATCAGGCCGATCGCGGAATGTACGTCACGACTTCGCGCTACACCAGTGCAGCCTCGGATCTCGGTAACCGCTTTGGCATCGAACTGTATGACGCAACCTCGATTGGGGCGCTGCTCGGCTGACGCAGACTGACTGTCTAGCCAGCCATGGTCTTGCCGGAGCGGTCTTCATACTCCATTGCTGTCGATGTTGCTACGCCCAGGAGTGCTCCGGCTACGGCCGCTCCGCCAATTGCGAGCCCCGCCCGTGGAAGCTTCATCGTTTCAGCTGACAGCAGACCCGCAACGCCAGCGAGTGCGACAAGGCCAGGAATGCCGGTGCCAAGCCCCACCGCGGCAAGCTCCCAATCCTTGCGGTCGTCCAGATGAGGCGCCGAAAGGTTGTAGGTCGTCAGCGCAGCTACGGCGCCTGCAGTGAAACCCAGCGCAATGCCGGCCTCAGAAGATACTCGCATCATGTCCCGTCTTTCCCGTTGATTCCCGTGTGTCCCGCTGCACGGATCGCAGCTGCCGCGCCGTGCGCCTGTGTATCGGCACAACCGCCGCTTCGCGTTGCAGGACAGCATCGTTCGTTCACATCAGACATGTGCGACCGTCGTCATCTCGGATTGTGACTGCAGCACACCCCTCGGAGTGTGTGATCTGTGTACGCTCTACGTCGCATCCAGGGAGGACTCCATGAACCAGTTGTCAGCATCCGAACCTGCAGAGCCGTCGCCACCAGGCGATGATGCGCGCCGCGTTGTGCTTGCCTACTCAGGCGGGCTCGATACGTCAGTGATGCTGCACTGGCTGGTCGGGCAGGGGTACGAGGTCGTTGCCTGGTGCGCTGATGTTGGGCAGGGACCAGAACTCGATACGGTGCGCCGCCGAGCGGTTGCAGCTGGTGCGATCGATGTCGTGATCGATGACCTGCGAGAGCAGTTCGCACGCGAGGCTGTGTTGCCCGCGGTTCAGTCGCAGGCACGCTACGAGCAGCACTACCTGCTGGGCACAGCACTTGCCCGTCCGATCATCGCGCGAGGTCAGGTTGCGTGCGCCCGCACTGTGAGCGCGACAGCCGTGGCACATGGCGCAACCGGGAAAGGCAACGATCAGATTCGATTCGAACTGGGCTACCGGGCACTGGCCCCCGATCTGGAAGTGATCGCACCCTGGCGTACCTGGCAGTTCGAAGGGCGCGCCGACCTGCTCGCCTACGCGAAGGAGCACGGGCTGGAAGTACCTGTCACACCCAGTAAGCCCTACTCAAGCGATCGCAATCTGATGCACATCTCCCACGAGGGGGGTGTGCTTGAGGATCCGTGGGTCGCCCCGCCGCCCGAGATGTTCGAGCTGACCGTAGACCCGGCGGATGCACCGAAAGCCGCGTGCGAGGTGATCATTGGATTCGAGAAGGGATTGCCGGTCTCGATCGACGGCGTGCGGCTCGGAATTGTCGAGCTGATCGAATCACTCAACCAGACGGCCGGCACCTACGGAGTGGGGCGGCTGGATATCGTTGAAAACAGGGTCATCGGACTCAAATCCCGGGGCGTGTATGAAACCCCCGGCTGCACACTGCTGT
>CAYNNW010000015.1:4171-6369 GCA_964398435.1 uncultured Gaiellales bacterium
CTTGCCGACCAGGCATATGAAGGCGCATGGTTCGCACCCGAGTGTGTTCTGGTGCGGCGGGCGATAGCCGACAGTGCATCTGCGCTGTCGGGCGAGGCTCGACTTCGACTGACCGCAGGAGCCGTGTCGATCAGTGGGCGTCGACTAGCGGACCAATCGTTCGATCGTGACCTTGCGAGCTTCGATGTCGCGGGTGGATTCGACCAGGCCGATGCCGGAGGGTTCATTCGGCTGGCTGGCCTGAGGTTGGCTGATGCGCCGAAGGCAGTTGCCCCATGAGCGAGACCCCAACACTGTGGGGTGGAAGGTTCGAGCAACCGCCGCACGAACTGTTTGCCGAATTCAGTCGGTCGGTCCAGATCGATTGCCGCTTGCTGGACCACGACCTCATTGCCAGCCGCGCCTGGGCAACGGCTCTGGAACGCGCCGGTGTCATTTCCGCGGCGGACGCTGAGCTGATACGGGACGGGCTGACGCGTCTCAGGGAGTCAGCATCGGAGGAGGTTGTTGCCGCCTCTTCGGCTGAGGACGTGCACAGCTGGATTGAGGCATCGCTGACAGCGTTGATTGGAGAGTCCGCCCGCTCCCTGCACACCGGTCGAAGTCGCAACGACCAGGTGATGACCGCGATGCGGATGTGGATGCGTGCCGCATGCGATGAGCTGACGCAGGATCTGGTTCGGCTTGCCTCAGCGCTTGTCGATCTGGCGGCCCGAAGTGGGCAGGCAGTGCTTCCGGCCTATACCCACATGCAGCGAGCGCAGCCGGTGCTGTTCGCGCATTGGTGCCTGGCGTGGGTGGCGGGACTCGAGCGCGACATCGAGCGGCTGGCCGATGCTCGCCGGCGTATCAATGTGCTTCCGCTGGGGTCAGGGGCATGCGTTGGAACGTCATGGCCGGTCGATCGGGAGCGCCTGGCAGTTGATCTTGATTTCTCTGGCGCATCGGTAAACAGCATCGACGCCGTCTCCGACCGCGACAGTTGCATCGAGCTGGTTACGTGCTGTTCACAGATCATGGTTCGACTGTCGCGCCTTGCCGAAGATCTGCTGCTGTACAGCGGGCCGGAGTATCGATTCATCCAGGTTGCTGACGAGGTAACAACCGGTTCGAGCCTGCTCCCGCACAAGCGGAATCTCGATTCGATGGAGCTCGTGCGCGGCAAGGCCGGACGCGTCTGTGGGCACCTGCAGGCTCTGCTCGTCATGAGCAAGGGCGTTCCAACCTCGTACGCACGCGACCTGCAGGAGGACAAGCAGGCGGTCTTTGACGCCTGCGACCAGACACGTGGTTGTTGTGCCGTGACTGCGCTCGTGGTGTCCGGTGTGCGCTGCAACAGCCAGCAGATGATCGAAGCTGCCCGACACGGCTACCTCGAGGCAATGGAGCTGGCTGACCACCTGGTGCAGCGTGGAACAACATTCCGTGATGCGCATGAACAGGTCGGGCGCCTGGTGCGGCACGCCGAATCAACTGGGGTCGAGTTGCGTGACCTGAGTGATGATGACGTTCGGGCACACGCGCCACACGTCGGATCGGGCTGGAAATCCCAGCTGTCAGTCGAACGTGCGGTTGCGCGGCGCGCTGTCAGTGGGGGAACAGCACCGCAACAGGTTGCGCAGGAGATTGCCCGGTACCGCGGTTGGCTTGCGACCGCGTCCACCTGACACCGCGTTACTGCAGCGGTCGTCGCGCTATTGCGAGCAGCGAACCACCTGCCGGAAGCGAGATCCCGGCTTTGATCATCAGGTGGTCAACATTGACAGCGCGTTCCAGCACCCAGTTGGTGGCGCGGCCATTGCGTAACTCGCGCTCAGGCTCGTACGAGTCATCGAGCGTACGCGTCATCGCGCGCGACAGGGCCATCAGCGGAAGCAGTGTCGTCACGAAGGACGTCATGCGCACAATCTCAAAGCCCGCCTCGCGCAGACGCTTGCGTAACAGGCGCCGCGTGTAGCGTCGCTGGTGGTGGGCGTACTCGTCGGCTGCACTCCACAAGCGGGGATGCTGTGGAACGGTGATCAGCAGGATGCCGTCCGGCTTCAGTGCGTGGTGAAGCCCTGCCAGCGTGGCCTGATCATCGTCGATGTGTTCGAGCACATCGAACGCACAGGCAACGTCGAATTCCTCGGAGTACGGCAGTGCGCGGCCGTCGAGCTGCACGAACGACGCCTCAGGTACCCGCTGGCGGGCGTACC
>CAYNNW010000015.1:6379-10311 GCA_964398435.1 uncultured Gaiellales bacterium
AGCCCCTCGATGAAAGGCTCTCCGCCGACGAGGTCGAGCGTCGGAAACTCGCGGTGTATCCCGTCGAGCACGTACCCGTTTCCACAGCCGAGCTCAAAGAGGCTTCGGGCTGCGGGGGCATACCTGTGAAGCGCGTCCAGGATGATCCGGTTTCGCGCGCGGAACCAGAAGTTGGATTCCTCCAGTCCGGCCAGCAGTTCGAAGGATTTGGCGTCGAACCCCTCATCCGATGCGTGGTCGGGAGCCAACAGCGGAAATCCGTCCCGCGTGGGAGGTTCGTGTCCGCACTTCGAACACGTCCAGCCACTCCCCGCAGAGAGCCCGAGGCACGAACTGCACTGCTTCACCGTGGCATCAGTCCGAAGATTCTTTCGATGCGGGTGTCTTCGCCAGGCGACGCGTGCGGCGTGCAAGCAGCGTCGGGGCGGCAAACGCAGCCAGTGCAAGGAATGGGAGCAGGATCCTCAGATTGATCGGGCTGTCCTGGGCCTCCCGTGCATGCCCAGCGGGATGCGGCTTCGGCGCGAACCGTCGAACAGTCACCGGGTTATCAATCGCCGACCCACGCCAGGTTACTTCTGACACGGTGCCTACGATGTCCCCTCGTGCAATTCGGGATCCGTTCGACAGCACAACGGCATCGATCCGGAAGCGTGAGCCTTTGGCAGCGGCTGGATTCGGCAGCTCAATTGATCCCATCCATACGTCGGCACCCTCGTGCCGCGGCGTCGGAATGGCCAGGCGGACCGGCGTATGCGACGCCGCACGAGCGGGTGGCGTCTGTACCACCTCGATCTTCGCCACCCGGTCGGCGCTTCGAGCCGCGACCCAGATCTGCGGAGTCGCGCCCTTGGTGAACTCGATCGACGACCCCAACACCCGTGCGTCGGCAGTGGTCGCCGTCGAACCGATCAGCAGCAGCACTGACAAGACCTGCAGTGCCAGCCGAAATCTCCTGAACGTCAGTGCATTCATCGTGTGTGCCCCCCATGCGCGTTATCGATGCCAGCGATCATAACGTTCTGCCTGCACCGTGGCAGGCCATCGCCGGGACCCTGTAAACGTGGCCATGCAACGACCAGCGGCGAAGTCCTGACAATCAGATATCCGGTCGGGCGGCCGGGGTGCGCACTGTCAGTAGATACATGCGTGCGTGTGGGAGACGACAAGGGACGATCATGACAGCAGTTGCAGCCGCGCCGGGCGGACGAATTCCATCACCCGTTCCCGCACCCGCCACGGACGCAGGGCTGCAGAAGCTGTATGCGTCACGCATTGAGAATTCGTACGCCGTGTCCGCCGAGACTGCCGATCGGATTCAGGCGATGGTCGGTGAACACCTTCCGATGGACCGCGAGTTCCCCAACCCCCAGACAATAAAGACCGTCTACGTCAGGCCGGTGGAGAAGAAACCACTGCACGACGTGAAGTTCCGGATTCGAACGTATCCGAACTCACCGGAGGCGCCGTCATTCCTTGAATTCAAGGACACCGTGGTCCGCGACGGGCAGAAGTTCAAGGAGAAGACCCGATTGACCGTTGCCCACGACACAGCAGCGCGGCTGCTGTGGGGTGAGCCGGGGAGTGCAGTGATCGATCTCGCCGGACGGTCTGATGAGGAGCTTGCGGTTGCTCGTCGTGCGATCCGAGCAATCGACGAGCTGGGGATTCGCCCGGTCGTTCGTCAGGAGTACGTTCGGCATACCTTCCAGGACGCGCTGGAGGGGGTGCGCATCACCTTTGACCGTGGCATCACGTTTACCGGAATCGGAGAGCTTGCTCGAGCTGGTACCAGCGCGCGAACCCACGCAATTATCGATGTGAAGGTCACCGGGCAGGCTCCTGCCTGGCTGACACGCATCATCGATACCGAGACTGCAAGTGGCGCGATGACACTGCTGAAGGACGGTAAGGGAGCGACCGCCATCAAGGAACTCGTCGAGCGCGCTGCTCGCTTCGTTCGCGCGTAGGAGCACCTGTTAGCGTTGCGGACATGAACGACGCAACGTGGTCGGCGGCGACGCTGGACGAGATGGGTGACGGGTACGGCTTCCGCAAGGTGCGGCATGCACTGGGGGTCGATGCGTTTGGTGTAAATGCCATTGTGATGCCACCTGGAATGGAGGCGTTCTGGCACTTCCACGACACGCAGGATGAGCTCTACTTCGTGCATCGTGGCACCGCCCGATTCGAGCTTGGTGACCCCGCGTCGCCCGAGGTTCGGGAATTCGAAGCCGGTGGACTGTGCCACGTGCGGTCGACCACGCCACGTCGCGTGTCGAACATCGGTGAAGACGATCTCGTGCTGCTCGTGGTGGGCGGCAAAGATGGGTACGTCCCGCGAGACGGTCAACTCGTCGACATGAACGATCTGGAGCGACGCGCTCAATTCGGGTCGGGGAAACCGTTGGTGTAGGTACGGCTCAGCCGCCGACCCAGCTGACTGAGCAGTTGCTGTAGCCGCGGCGTGGGGACTCGCAGTATCCCTCAAGATCCTCGCCGTGCAGGGCGTACCAGCTGCGGTTTCCGTAGTTGAATCCCCAGCGCCAGGTGCTGGTCCACGGATACACCAGGAACCAGGTGTGGCCGGGAATGACTTCTTCGACGTAGTGTCCTCCAGCGTAGCGCCAGCCGATGGTCTTCGGTTGTGGGCACGGTGCGCGGAAGCAGTAGATCTGGTGCGGCGGCACAGAGCGCGCCCATCCGCGGAACTTGAGCGCGGGTATGGGGCTGACGATGCGCGTGTCACTGGGGCTCTCATTGGCAGTGAGCGGCGCGCGCAGCGACATGAAGCCATAGACCGATGGTGGCTTGGGTGCACCAGGTGCGATACATGGCGTACTGCTGTCTGTGAGATCCTCGCCGAGGATTCCGCCAACCGACCCGGCGGGACACACGGAGTGTGCTCCGGGGGCAGGAGGGGTCGCAGACGCTGCCCCGGCCATCGCAAGCACCATGATCGCTATCGCCGCACCCACGGCCGTTCTGAGCCAGCGCATCTTGTGTGAATGTGTCTGTGTCCCCGACATGACGTCTCCCGTGATCGTTCCGTCCATGTCCAGTAGACGACGGAATCGAGCAACGGTCAATCGAAGAGACGATCAGCCCACAACGGGCGCGAGCCGCGACCCGGCCTGGTCACGTGTCACACCAGCACGTCGGGCGTAGTCCTCGACCTGATCGGCGCTGATTCGCCCGATACCGAAGTAGCGGGTGTCGGGGTGGGCGAAGTAGAAGCCACTTACCGATGCCGTGGGCGTCATCGCATAGGAATCCGTCAAGTGCACGCCAATTGTTGACGGCACGTCGAGCACATCGAATATCAACGACTTTGTGCTGTGGTCCGGACAGGCAGGGTAGCCGGGAGCCGGACGAATTCCCCGATAATTCTCCGAAATCAGATCCTCAGAAGACGCGGGCTCGCCAGTTTCGTATCCCCAGTAGTGACGACGTACCTGCAGATGCAGATACTCGGCCAGTGCCTCTGCCAGACGATCGGCCAGCGCCTTGACCATGATCGCCGAATAGTCGTCGTGCTCCGACTCGAACCGGGCAACGAGGTCGTCCAGACCGTGCCCGGCAGTGACGGCAAACATCCCAATGTGATCCTGGATGTCGACATGCCGTGGTGCAATGAAATCGGCAAGGCATCGGTTGGGTTGACCGTTGGAACGACGCATCTGCTGCCTCAGAAATGGAATCCTGATGGCTGACTCGTCGTGCGTAACGATCACGTCATCGCCACTGGCATACGCGGGGACAAGATCGAGAACCGCATGTGCCGTGAGCAGTTGCTTGTCAACGATCTGATCAAGCAACTCCGTCGCATCGGCCATCAGCGATCGGGCAGCATCTCCCGAGCGTGCATCGGTGAGCACGCCAGGATACGACCCCCGGATTTCCCACGTTCGCAGGAACGGCGTCCAATCGAT
>CAYNNW010000015.1:10321-13016 GCA_964398435.1 uncultured Gaiellales bacterium
AACTGCGTCGAGCACCTGGCGGCCAGGGACCTGCGGGATCGGTGCGGCATAGCTGGCCCAGTCGATCACGACGGGGTTGGCACGAGCCTCCTCGAGTGTTGCAAGCGGGCGATCACGATCGCGCTGCTGTCGCGAGGCGCGTACTGCTGCATGTTCCCGCGTGATCTCGGCGCGTGCCGCGTTGGAGGAGTCATCTGTGTCCCCGTGCCGGCCCGTCGTGAGCAGGGAACCAGCCAGCGTTACGGCGCGCGATGCATCGCTGGCATGAGCGACGATGCCGTCGTAGCACGGATCGATCTTGACCGACGTGTGCGCCTTGGACGTTGTTGCCCCCCCGATCAGGAGCGGCACCGTCATGCCGCGTCGCTGCATCTCGGCTGCGACCCTGCACATCTCATCCAGTGATGGCGTAATCAACCCCGACAGTCCCACAGCGTCGGCGTGCTGCTCGATGGCTGTCTCAACAATTGTTGGAGTGGGCACCATCACGCCCAGGTCGATGATCTCGTAGCCGTTGCATTGCAGAACGACGGACACGATGTTCTTGCCGATGTCGTGCACGTCGCCCTTGACCGTTGCCAGCACGATCCGTCCGGCCGAGCCACTTGTCCCGGGCTCCTGTTCGCGCTCGATGAATGGGACAAGGTGACCGACTGCCTTTTTCATCACGCGGGCGCTCTTGACGACCTGTGGCAGGAACATGCGGCCGGACGCGAATCGGTCGCCGACCTCATTCATGCCCTGCATCAGCGGGCCGTCTATGACGTCGATTGCACGCTCTGAGTCAGCGCGAGCCGACTCGGTGTCGGCGATGACCCAGTCGTCAATCCCATGGATCAGGGCGTGAACCAGTCGCTGATCAACAGGGAGCTCGCGCCAGGCCTGATCGGTGTGCGACGTGCCACGGTCGACAGCAGTGCCAGCGCCCCAGCGGGGATCACCCGCCATCTCAACCAGCGTTGCGGTGGCCGAGGCTGAGCGGTTGAACAGTACGTCTTCGATGGCATCGCGCAGGCGTGGATCAATCTCGTCATAGAGTGCGATTGAACCCGCGTTGACGATCCCCAATTGCAGGCCGGCGTCGATTGCGTGCTTGAGAAAGACGGCATGCATTGCATCGCGTACTTGGTCGTTGCCACGAAATGCGAAGCTGACATTGCTGATGCCGCCAACGAGCGTGGACGGAGCAACCTCATCGTGGAGCTGGCGCACCGCCTCAACAAACGCCGTGCCGAATTCTGCGTGTTCCTCGATCCCGGTACCCACTGCCAGAACGTTGACATCGAAGACGATGTCCTCGGCCGGGATGCCCGCCTCGGTTGTCAGCAGGTGGTGTGCCCGGCGACAGATCTCGACCTTCCGCTCAGCCGTGTCCGCCTGCCCGTGCTCATCGAACGCCATGACAACCATCGCTGCACCAAGGCGGTGCAGCTGTCGTGCACGGTTCAGGAACTCGCTCTCTCCGTCCTTCAGCGAGATGGAGTTGGCAATGGCTCGCCCCTGGATCGTGCGGAGACCCGCCTCGATCACGTCCCAGCGGGAACTGTCGACCATGAACGGAACCCGGGCAATGTCCGGCTCTGCAGCCAGCAGGTTGAGAAACCGTGTCATCGCTGCGACGCCATCGATCATGCCGTCATCCATGTTGATATCGAGGACCTGTGCCCCTGACGCAACCTGCTGCCGGGCTATCTCGATGGCTTCGTTCACCGATATTGATGAAGTTGGAGTCGGAACGCACCTGCAACGGTTCCAGCCCCGACAACGTCAGGACCGGAGGTCGTGTCGGGCGCGGCTGTACCGGGAGCGTGCTGACTCTCGATGCCAGTTCGCGAATGTGATCGGGGGACGTCCCGCAACAGCCGCCGACCAGACCGGCAATTCCACTTGCGGCAAACTCAGCCACTGCCTCGGCAAACGATTCGGCATCCTGTTCGTACTCACCAAACTCATTGGGGAGTCCAGCGTTGGGATGTGCAGAGACGGGGCAGTCCGCAACGTGGGACAACGCGTCGATGTGTTGTCGCATTGCATCAGCGCCCAGCGCGCAGTTCAGACCGATGGAAAACGGTTTCGCATGCCGCACCGAGTACCAGAATGCCTCAGGAGTCTGACCTGAGAGGAGTCGTCCACTGCTGTCGGTGACTGTCCCGGAAATCATGATGGGCGTCTGGTCGCCGCGTTCTTCCCGCACGCACAGCACGGCGTGCAATGCTGCCTTGGCATTGAGCGTGTCGAAGACCGTTTCGACAAGCAACAGATCCGAACCACCGTCCAACAGCCCGGTCGCCGCCTCTCGGTATGCCTCGGCAAGCTCGTCAAACGTGATGTTTCGGGCAGCAGCGTCATCGACGTCCGGCGACATCGATGCGGTCCGGTTCGTCGGACCGAGCACTCCGGCCACGAACCGTGGCCGTGATGGATCGCGCTGCTCGAACTCATCGCAGACAGCACGGGCAATTCGTGATGATTCGAGATTCAATTCGTATGCCAGCGATTCGGTGCCGTAGTCTCGCTGGGAAATCGTTGTTGCATTGAAGGTGTTTGTCTCAACAATGTCAGCGCCGGCGTCCAGGTACGCACGGTGGATATCCGCGATGAGTTCGGGCCGGGTAAGCGAGAGCAGGTCGCTGTTCCCAGCCAGATCAAGTGGCCAGTCCCGAAAGCGTGGTTCGGCGGGGCCGCCAATTCCGCG
>CAYNNW010000015.1:13026-13985 GCA_964398435.1 uncultured Gaiellales bacterium
GCCGCTGCAACATCGTGCCCATTGCGCCATCGATCACCAGGATGCGTGACTTCGCGGCCTCGAACAGCATCTCTCGACGTCGTGCGCCCGTGCTCATCGATCGACCGTGGGTGCAGACGGAACGAGACCGTCAATTGTGTCGAGCAGCTGCCCACATACTTCGTACCGTCCAAATGACGGCATCAGGTACACACCGTCGATGCGCGGCGCAACCGACGCCACCAGCTCGCAGGCCAGCTCCAGACCACATGCAATACCGTCGGCGCCCGCGCGGCGCATCGCCTCGCGATGAGCGCGTGGTACAACGATTCCCGGGACCTCGTGATGCATATACTCGGCGTGCCTGTGACTCTGCAGCGGAAGAACACCCATGAGTACCGGTATTGGCAGTGGGCCGGTTCGGTCCAGAAACTCGCTCCACGTTTCGGCGTCGTACACGGGCTGACTCATTGCAAATTGTGCGCCAGCCTCAACTTTGCGCCAGAAGCGGTCGAGTTCGGTGGTCAGGTCGACTGCCGTTGGATTCACGGCACAGCCCGCGCAGAAGCTTGCCCTGTCTCCAATCGACCGCCCTCGACGGTCGGTTCCGGCATTGAGCTGGTGCATGACCTCGATCAGGCCGATCGACTCAACATCCCAGACGCCGGTTGCGTCGGGGAAATCCCCGACCCCTGGTGGGTCCCCGGTCAATGCGAGGACGTTCCTGATGCCCATGGCGTGCGCGCCAATCAACTCGCTCTGCAGCGCCATCAGATTCCGGTCACGGCTGGTGTAGTGGATGATCGGCTCGAGCGACGTCTGCTCGGTAATCAGCTTGGCAACTGCGATGGACCCCATTCGAACCCGTGCCATCGCACTGTCGGTGATGTTGACGAAGCGGAGGCCGCGCTCTTCCAGCATTCGTGCGCCAGCAAGAACCTTGTCCGGCGTGATCCCGCGTGGTGGTTCGAGCTCAACGC
>CAYNNW010000016.1:0-13370 GCA_964398435.1 uncultured Gaiellales bacterium
GCTGATTGTTTCGCCGCCCAAGGCCGGCAAGACCACTGTCATGAAGCAGATCGCGAAGTCGATCGAACGCAACAACCCCGAAGTTCACTTGATGGTGCTGCTCGTCGACGAACGACCCGAAGAGGTCACCGACATGCGTCGCACGGTCAAGGGCGAAGTTATTGCTTCGACCTTCGACCGGCCCGCCGACGAACACACGTCTGTCGCGGAGTTGTGTATCGAACGTGCCAAACGCCTCGTCGAGATGGGCCGCGACGTGGTCATCATTCTCGACGGCATCACTCGTTTGGCCCGCGCGTACAACCTCGCCGCGCCTGCCACTGGGCGGATCATGTCGGGCGGTGTCGACTCGGGTGCGCTTTACCCGCCGAAGAAGTTTTTCGGCGCGGCCCGCAATGTGGAGGAAGGTGGCTCGTTGACGATTCTCGCGTCGGCCCTCGTCGAGACGGGGTCGAAGATGGACGAGGTCATCTTCGAGGAGTTCAAGGGAACCGGCAACATGGAGCTGCGACTCGATCGCAAGCTCGCCGACAAGCGAATCTTCCCTGCGATCAATATCGAGGGCAGTGGTACGCGACGCGAAGAGTTGCTGATGGAGCCTGCCGAGGCCGCTCTTGTCTGGCGATTGCGTGCAGTGCTCCACTCACTGGAACCGCCGGCCGCTCTGGAGCTGCTGCTGGGTAAGCTGAAGGACGCACGCGCCAACGAGGACTTCCTCAACGCCATTGGCAAGTCGGCCCAGCAGCGAACCGCGGCTGCCAAGTAGCGACGCTCCATATTCGGTTGCCGCAATGGCTTCCGCTCGGAGCGGTGGCCTGAGGAGTGGTTGCGGCGGCGGCGTCGCCGCGCCGGCGGGCATGCCGCGAGAAATTCCGATTCGTCGAGGGGGGACGGTCATCGTCTGCCTGCACTTTCTACCTGTGGGGGGCGCATCTCGTGGGGGAGTGGCGTTGCCCCATACTTGCTCGCTCTCGAATATACGTAGTAGGTAGTTCTACCTAGGTTTTGCTAGGTGCAGCTGCGTCATTACCTATAGGGTGGGAGTCGATTTGCGATTCACGCAGTATGAATTTCGCGATTCCCGTGCGGGTGATAGCCTCGTGTCGACGTCAGCCCGCCCGCCGCTGGAGCACACAATGGAAGAGCCTCCCAACCAGGAACAGTCAGCTACGAACGCCGCGAGCCTTGGCGTTGACCCTCCGCCGACTGCCGAGCAGGTCTTCGAGGCGCTACGTCGCGTCGAGGACCCTGAGCTGGGCATGGACGTTGTCGAAATCGGCCTGATCTATGACGTCACGTTCGACGAGCCTGACGTCGTCAAGGTCAGCTTCTCGTTGACAACACCTGCCTGCCCGGCCGGGCCGCAGATCATGAATGACATCGTCACGACCGTCAGGGCGATGCCCGGCGTTCGCGATGTGCTGCCTGACCTTGTCTGGGATCCGCCGTGGACACCGGACAGGATGAGCGAGGATGCCAAGTTCATCCTCGGCATTGGCTGATCACGCATCAGCCGCTAGGCGGTGAGGACTACCTTGCCGACCTGAGCGGCCGATTCCAGCCATGAATGTGCTTCCGCCGCATCGCGCAGCGCGAACTGGCGGTCGACTGCCGGACTGAGCTTCCGTGTTGAGACGAAGCGGAGCATGTCGGCGACGTCGCCACTGTCGGCCATGGTTGATCCCAGGATTGACAGCTGTTTCCAGAAGATTCGCGTCAGAAGTGCCGCTGGGCGCGGTCCCGTTGTTGCGCCGCACGTAACTAGCCGTCCGCCCTTGCACAGCAGGGACAGCGAGGGCGCCCAGCTCGCGTCGCCAAGATGATCGATCACTGCATGAATGCCCTCGGGCGGGCATAGTCTTCGAATGTCATCGACCAGCGATTCGGGCGTTCCCACCAGCGTTTCGGTCGCGCCGAGAGCCTGCAGGCGTTCCAGCTTGTCGGCCGACCGGGTTGTTGTGATGACGCGTACCCCTATCGCGCTCATGAGGCTGATCGCGGCAGCGCCCACCCCACTGCTGCCAGCCCAGACCAGAACGGTTTCGCCGGGTCGAACGGCAGCGCGCACCATTGTCATGCGCCAGGCGGTTCCCCACGTCAATGCAAGGGCAGCGGCTGCCGGGCCGTCGAGGTGGTCGGGTACCGCATGGAGATTACGTGCTGGCACGCTGACGAATTCGGCATGTGTGCCATCGCAGTGTTCGCCCAGCACGCCAAACGACGGACACAACGTCGTCGCCCCCCGACGGCAGGACGCGCAACGTCCGCAGCTGAGCCCCGGATCGATCAGCACGCGACTGCCGATCAGATCAGCCGACACTCCGTGCCCGACGGCTGCGACGATGCCGACCGCGTCGGCCCCAAGAATCCGCGGCTTGGGAACCGACGGCATTCCGCGACGAGTCCAGATATCGAGGTGGTTCAGCGATGCGTGCTGTACCCGAACCAGAACCTCGCCTGCGGCCGGGTGTGGACGCTGAACCTGTTGAATCTCGATGCACTCAGGCCCCCCGTCGGCAATCAGGACGGCGGCGATCATCGATTCAGGCAGCTCGGAATCCATGGCGGCTATGCTAGATGACGATGGGTGACGCAGGAGTGATGCGGCGAACGGAAGCTCTGGTCAGGCGCGGGCTCGAGCTCGGACTGTCTGACATTGCGGTTGCCTCGGCAGCGGACTACGTGACCGCGGAACGGATCATTCGTGAGCGTGGTGCGGCCGGACTCTTTGCTGATCTCAAGTTTGCAATGGCTCATCCGGAGCGGTCGTGCCGGCCTCGTGTGGTGCTTCCCGGCGCTGAATCGGTCATCAGCGCGGCGCTGTGCTACTGGCACCCCGACCCGCCTCGCGACGAGATGCAGCCCGCCGCAACTGGCACGATCGCCCGCTACACCCGATTCGATGCATACGCCGCTCTCGAGCAGCGTTTGCTCGCGCTCGCCGATGACCTGATCGCAGCTGGGCACAATGCGCGTGTCCTGGTCGACTCGAATGACCACGTTGATCGTGCCGCCGCGATCGCTTCAGGCCTCGGATTCTCATCCAGGAATACCAGTGTGATCACACGTCGGCATGGTTCATGGGTCGTGCTCGGCACGATCATCACCGATGCGGTACTGGATCCGGGGGAGCCCATGCGTCCTGGCTGCGGCAGCTGCACGCGATGTGTCGATGCCTGCCCGACCGGAGCGCTGGATCAGGCCGGGGTTCTCGATTCGACGCTCTGCATCTCGTATTGGCTGCAGTCACGGCACGACATCCCTGATGCCATTCAGGATGGCGTTGGATCGATGCTGTACGGCTGCGACATCTGCCAGGACGTCTGTCCCTGGAACCGCGGGGTCGAGCGGCGCCGCGGAGATCTTTCTCCGCTGGACGGCGAGATTCCGCTCAGCAACTGGCTGGACTTGAGCCACGAGGAGCTGGTGTCGACCTGGGACCGACTGTACATCCCGCGACGGGATTCGCGTTTCCTGCGCAGAAATGCACTGCTTGCGCTCGCAGCCAGCTCCAATCCGCTTGATGCTGCCCTGGCAGTGCCGTGGCTGCAATCAAGCGACGGACTGTTGCGACGGCAGGCGCGATCAACGCTCGAGCGAATCGGCGGTCATATTGCGGCGGCGGCGTTGGACGCAGTCGACCGAGGTGAGCTGATCGGGGAGTCGTGACCGGTCTGGCGGTCAGCGCTCTCCGTCACCATCCTCGACCGTCTCGCGCGGTCCGTCTTTTGGGCGGTATGCATCGCTGCGGCTTCCGCTCGTGGTGATACCCCGGAGCGGTGGACTCGTGCGGATGGGCGCTTCATAGTGCTCGCCCTCCCCGCATGAGTGGCAGATTGCTCCCGGGTGCACAAGCAGGCCGCTGCACGACGGGCATCGTGGCTGTTGAAGTGCACTCATCATGTGTATGACATTCCCACCGAGCCCCCTCCTGCAAACGTTCGATCAGGCAGTATGGCCGGCCACGGTCGCGGTGCAATTTGAAAATCAATCAAGTTTTTGTAGCAAGTTGCCGATAGCGCAATTACGGAAGTACCAACGTGCCGGACTGCATACGCAGGGGCGCCTCGGCGGTGACTGATTGATCCGCCAGCTTCCGGAGGTCAATTCGTGCGGCGTTTCGACGTCGTACGGCGAACATCCGACCCCGGCACCCGCTGTCGGGACACAGGGAGCCCAGACACAATGCAGTCATCATCAACGCTCGGCCGCCCGGCCGCTACGACGCTGTACGCGTCAATTCTCCAGATGGACCCGGAAGAGCTGGGGGAGTTTCGCCGGCGGCTGCGCCGCCGCTACAGCCGTGAGGACATCCTGGCCCAGCTGCAGTCGTGTGCAGAGCGGCTCGGAACCTCACCGACGATGCGCGAATTTGCTGCCGATCCGCACGTCACGATCCATCCGCAGACGGTCGTCGACCATTTCGGATCATGGAATGACGCCAAGCGCGAAGCCGGCCTCGTGCCGCGTCGGCTGGCAACGCGTGAGGAGCTGATCGGATCGCTTCGCGAACTCGCTGCCGCGCTGGGACGGCGCCCGACAGCCGTCGACATCGACGAGGCCCGCGGTCGCGTTCCCGGCCGCGGCGTGTTCGTCAAGGAATTCGGCTCGATCGCTGCAGCGCTCGCAGCCGCGGGCTACGCAGTGCCCTCGCGTGATGAGCAGCTCGAGGCATCGATCGATCTCGGTGCGCGGTACCTCGTGTCGTCGGGCCGACTCCCCAGCTTCCGCGACTGGGAGCGGGTACGTGCTCGATACGGTGGCGACACGCTGACGGCATGGCAGCTGTACCGGTCATTTGACCACGCCGGTGGCGCATGGTCCGCATTCCAGTATGCCGTGTGCCAGCGAGCGCGCCTGATGCAGGATCGTGCGCAGCGTGGCGGGGCAACTGCCGAATTGGTGGCAGCTGCCTGACCGGACGTGCGGCGGGTCAGCGGCGGTACGGCGAGCGCGTATCAGTGATCTTGTCGAAGTCGCTGAAGATGTCGAAGTAGGTCGACGCCGACGTCGCAGCCGGAATCGAGGTCAACGGAACGACCTTCGTTCCGAAGTCCTTGAACCAGCCGAGATTCGGCTTCATGAACAGCGTCGCATTCGGCATGAACGCCCGTGACATCGCCTGCGTCGATCCGCGAGTGATGAATGGCATTGCTGCAATGGCACCCGCCGTCGCGACGGCTGCCGCACCGGCGCCGATCATGTAGGGCGTACCGTTGTCAGTCGCTGGATTGGTCGCTTTGGCCAGCAGACCAGCGGCGGCCGCACCGCCCACGAGTCCAGCAAGCATGCGGTTGCTGAACACCGGGCTCTTGGCCATGGTCGATGCCTCTGAGATGAACCCTGCCCGCGGGAAGAGATTCGGCTTGACCAGGAACGCCAGCGCCGCGAGTGCAGTGACTCCGACCGCCGCCGCCGCGCCACGGCGGAACATCACGTCGTTCTTGTTCGTCGACAGGCCGGGAGCAGGCTGCTGCCCAGCCGGCACAGGCTTGTTCGAGAACTTGGGGACCAGCTGAGGCGCAAAGTAGGTCAGGCCGTCAGCGATTGCTGGTCCTGCAACTGCTGCCACGAGCGTCGGAGTGACCTTGGCAGTATTGCCCTTGATCTCGTCGGCGAACGTCCCGACCGCCTGCCGTCGGGTGAGGGCGTTGCCCTGCATGCGGCGCATGGTGTTCAGTCCGGCGATGCCGGCGTTGAGGCCAGTGAGCGTTGCTACGTTGAGCGGGCGGATGGTCTTCTCTTCGATGTCGACGCCCGCCATGTCAAGCATGTCGCCACCGACCATGAACGTGTGGGCGCCGCTGCGAACCACCATGCTCTGGAAGCCGTCATCGCCAAGAATCTCGGTCGGCTCATCTGCCGTAGCTCCGTCATCGGTGGGAGCCGACGTATCGGCAGGGAGTTGAAGAAGCCGCGTGTTTGCCCCAATTGCAACGTTCGTCATGTCGTATCGTCCCGGTACTCGCGATGGTCGGAGACTCTCTGCAGCTGCGGTGGCCCGCGCCACAGGAATTTCCGTCGTGTCCCACCCGATCTATCGCTGGGATGATCAAAGCTGTTTCGCTCGGGCAGCGATCAGTCGTCGACAACAGCAGCCGCGCCGAACGGCGTCATGTCGATCGGAATCAGCTTCGTTGTGGGTGCCACCAGGGGTCTGAGCATCTGCTGAACGTCCTCGCGGCGGCCGGGTTCGCACCAGACCATCACGCTTGGTCCCGCCCCGGAAATTGTTGCGCCGAGTGCCAGATCCGATGGGATCGCCGAGCGGACCTGGGCAAGTTCGGGCACCAGGTGGGCGCGCTGCTGTTCGTGCACGACATCGCAGACAAGTGCTTCACGAACCAACGTGGCATCGCCGCAGAGCAGTCCGGTGACCAGCAGCATGCCTGCCCCCACGGCCTGCACCAGTTCGGCCTGTGAATATGCGGTGGGCAGCGCGTTCCGAGCGTCCGCTGTCTCCACATGTCGTGCAGGTACCAGCAGCAGCGGGACGACGTCCAGCCGCGGGTCGAGCAGGGTTGGCTGGACGATGGAATCCGGGCGTGTCTGGGCCAGTACTGCTCCACCGAAGGCGCAGGCGGCTGCATTGTCTGGGTGACCATCGAGGTGGCACAACTCGTCGAAGAGCAGGTCTGGGTCCCAATTCCGCTCGGCGACTGTCCATCCGGCGATGAGCCCGAGCGCTGCCGCTGCCGTGCTCGAACCAAGTCCGCGGGCAAGAGGTATCCGATTGATGCAGTGAAGGTCGATTCGCTCGCGACTGCCACCGCCAGCTCGCTCCCATGCGCGGGCAACAAGATTGGTGTCGTCAGTCGGGAGATCGCTTGCACCTTCGCCGCGAATGGAGATTCGTCCTCTGCCTCGCGTGACGCGCACTTCATTCCACAGGTCCAGCGCCATCCCCAGGCAGTCAAATCCCGGTCCCAGGTTCGCGCTGCTGGCTGGTGCCCGTACCCGGAATCGCATCAGCTCGCGGCCTCTTCAGATCGCGCGACAGCTGTAGCTATGTCGTCGGCATCGGGACCGCACGACAGCAGCGGGAACGCACCCAGCGGCGCATCCGGGTCCTTCAACCCATGTCCGGTCAGTACGGCAACGACTCGCGAACCGCGGCTGACAGTTCCGTCCTCCAGGGCAGCAGCGAGTCCTGCGATTGAGGCCGCTGAGGCGGGCTCGCACCAGACTCCTGACATGGATGCGAGGCGCCGCACGGCTGACACGATCGCTTCGTCAGTTGCTGCACGAATCTGGCCACCGGCGCGGGTAACTGCTTCGAGCGCTTCATCGCCGCGCGCTGGTCGTCCAATGCGAATTGCGGTGGCGATCGTCTCCGGATGCTCAATCTCGTGGCCCTCGACCAGCGGCGCCGCCCCGGCAGCCTGCACACCAAGGAGTGTTGGAACGGAGGACGTTGTACCGAGCTCGCGCCAGCGGTCGAACCCTCGAGCCCACGCTGTGATGTTCCCGGCGTTGCCAACGGGCAGCGCTAGCACGTCCGGCACATCGCCCAGCTGCTCGACGACCTCCCACGCGGCCGTCTGCTGTCCTTCGATGCGATAGGGGTTCACCGAGTTGACCAGCGCGATTCCGTCGCGCTTGGCCAATTCCCGAACTGCGACAAGGCCGTCGTCGAACGAACCCCGAATCGAGACGACGGTGGCGCCTGCAACCTGTGCCTGCAGCAGCTTTCCACGCGCGATCTTGCCCTCAGGCACAACCACGATGCATCGGATTCCGGCTGCGGCGGCGAACGCTGCGGCACTTGCGGACGTGTTGCCAGTCGAGGCACAGATCAGCGTGTGCGCACCGTCCTCGATGGCACGGGCAACAGCCACGCACATCCCTCGGTCCTTGAAGCTTCCTGTCGGATTGCACAACTCCAATTTGAGATACAGCTCGACGCCCAGCTGATCTCCCAGACGACGCGCGTGGACGAGCGGGGTGTCTCCCTCGCCGATCGTGATCGACGGCGTGTTGTCGGTGACATCAATCCACTCGCGCCAGCGTTCGATGATTCCGAGTCCGCGTGTCCTGGTAGATGGTTGGGCAGTCATCACGTCTCCTGGGACGGGCCTGGGGAGTGCGCGGCTTAGTCGCTCAGCACTGGAATGAGTACGGCGTCTGTATGCCCCGAAGCTGTGATGGCCTCACGCACGCTGTGGGGATCTGCAGGATGTGTCAGCATCACGAGCTGCGCCCGCCCCGGGCCGTCGATCCGCTCCTGGAACAGCCGCGCGATGCTGACCGATCGCTCGGCAAGCGAGCCGGCAATTTCGGCGAGAACACCCGGACGATCGTCGACGATCACCCGGATGTAGGTGGCTCGCTCATCGCGCGGCCCGGCTGCGAGCGTCTCCCGGCCTGCCTGGGTGCCATCATGTGCGTGATCGGCGGGGACCGCGTTGAGTGCATCGACCATGTCAGCAACCATCGCGGACGCGGTTTCCGGCCCCCCGGCACCGGGGCCCTGCAGCACAATGCGTCGGAACGGTGAGCCAATGATGGTCACAGCGTTCGTTGCTCCGGTGACCGCTGCCAGTGGATGTGAATCCGGCACCAGATACGGCGACACCTCGCACGACGGAGTGCCGTCGGCGTGGCGTACAGCCCGGCCCAGCAATCGTATTCGGCACGCGTACCGCGCCGCCGCTGAGATGTCTGCATCGGAAATGCCAGTGATGCCCGTCCGCGCAACGTCGTCAGGGTGGACGGCTCCGCCAAATGCAAGTGAGGCAAGAATTGCGATCTTTGCCGCAGTGTCCAGACCAGACACGTCTTCGGTTGGATCGGGCTCGGCATAGCCGAGGGCCCCTGCCTGCGCGAGCGCCTCGTCGTATGACAGACCTGTGGACTCCATTGAACTGAGGACGTAGTTGGTGGTGCCGTTGAGAATCCCGATTACCTCGGTGACACGGCTCCCGGCAACGGCATCCTTCAGGGTCCGTACAACGGGCATGGCCCCGCCCGCTGATGCCTCGAACATCAGCGACGCCCCATTGGAGCTGCTGGCATCCATCAGCTCAGGCCAGTTACGGGCTACCAGCTGCTTGTTGGCAGTAACGTATGGCACTCCGGCGGCGAGTGCTGCCAATGCCAGTGAACGTGCCACGTCGACATCGCCGAGCGCTTCGCAGACGATGTCGGGCCTCGACGCCATTGCGTCTTCGACCGTGTTGACGACCTCGGGTTGTGGCAAGGATGGGGAGTGTGCTCGTGCATCGGAAGCTCGGGCGATGGCCTGGTCGACGTTTCGCACGAGAATGCAGACAACCTGCAGCGGTCTGCCAACACGAGCTGCAAGCGAATGCATCTCAGCGATCAGTTGATGGTCGACGGCTCGCCCGACTGTTCCGTAGCCCGCAAGCACCACGCGCAACGGAGAACGGTCCCGACTGTCCGTCGCCGAATGCGATCTGGATCTGGTCACCGTTGCTCCCCTTTCGGGCGCGCGTGAGTCATCCCGGCACGCCGCATTGATCGACGTCATCCCCCGTCGAGCGTACGCCCAACCATTCGGGCAGAGTCGGGCAGGTGCAGATCGCGTCCGGGGCGTCTGCGAGGATTACGGCAGGAACATACCGGTGGGCGCCGAATCGTGTGCTCACGAGGTACCCAAACATTGGTGGAGGTGGGGGCCATGTCGGGGACCATGACGGGATCACGTCTGGCTGAACGTCGAGAGGGGTGCGGGCTGACCGCCGACGCGGTGGCGCGCGCAAGCGGGTTGCTTGTTTCGCAGGTGGATGCGCTGGAACGAGGCGACCTCAACGGTTTCGCATCGAGCGACGAAATGGCTGCCGCAGCATCGATGTACGCAGCAGCGGTCGGTATCGGGATGGCCGAGATGCACGAGCTTCTTGTCGGTCAGCCGGTGGCAGCTGCTGCGCCGTCGACAGCGGAAACAGCCATCGTCGGTACGATCGCAACTGACCAGTCTCGCGCAGACGCAGATGATGACGGGGCCGCGCGGACCGCAACTGACGGACTTCGCTCACTCGGCCGGGGTGTTGCGGCCTTCTCAACGGCAGTTCGTGAACGGTCGACACGCGCAGCTCGTGACATTCGCCAGCACAGCCGCCGCGCCGACGTGTCAGAATCCAGGAGTGATGCTGGCTCGCGACATACGCCGGTTACGGCTGAAGTCCATGTCGAGGACGCTGATCAGCCGACGGGCGAGATTCCAATCGTCGGCTTTGGTGCTGGTGGCGAGCTTGAGCGCTGGGCGCGAGCGCGTGCAGCCGAGCAACGCGCTGCAGAAAGCGACGTGTCCTCAATGAGCGGTGCGCGAACATGGCTCGACACGACGCGTCGACAGCTGGCAAGCGCCGCCGCAGCAACCCGCTCGTCGGTCAATCGACGAGTGCGGTCCGATCGACCCGTCGACGATGTCCGGCCGGTGGCTCAACGATCAGCGTCGTCATCAGTTGTTGGTGGCTGGCAGCACGAGGACGGTGTTCGCGCCTGGTTGCGACGGTCTGAGCACGCCACGCTCGCGGCAGCGATTGGTTGCGGCTTCCTGTTGATGGGCCTGTTCTGGGGCCTCGGGGCGATGATCGGTGACACGCCTCCACAGCGTGATGCTGCAACGCCGGCGGCGGAGTCAAAGTCCAGCGCCGGAACTCCAATGCGAAATGCACCGGTTGCCTCGAGTGCTGCCGATCTGGATCGGGGCTCGGCAGCAGCGGAAGCACAACCTGAACCGACCGAGCCGGGCACCGTTGACGATCGAACCGCAGTCAAGCGCACGGTCAAGCCGATGCTTGCGCCGCGTGCTATCTCGGTGCAGGTTCTGAATACGGGGCGACGCCAGGGATGTGCTGCTGAAATGGCGCGCAAGCTCAGGGCGCGGGGCGACACGATCGCCAAGGTCGGCAACAGTGCGACCAAGTACGGCGACTCCGTCATCCTCCACGACGCGTCGTTGACGCGTGAGGCACAGCGATTGACACGTGAGACAGGGATCACGACGACCGATGTCATTCCGGCTGGTGGTTCCAACTCGGTGCCAACGATTGTCGTCGTGGTCAGCTGAGTCGGGTCACAGGGCCGAGCCGGTAAGTGCAGACAGCTTGCCGCCCAGCTGGGTCATCCAGCCGACTGCGACGGCTGTCCCGAGGAGGACCAGGGTTATTCCGGAGAGGATGTCGATCGTGCGCCGGTGCGTTGATGCCAGGACGCGGAACCGCTCGGGGAGTCGGCCGGCGCCCACAGCCAATGCGATGAACGGCACGCCCAGACCTATCGAGTAGGCAACGAGCAGCAGCGCACCCCAGGCCTGCGAGTGTCCGGATGCCGCGATAGCAATGATGCCCGCCAGTACTGGGCCAATGCAGGGTGACCAGGCGAGCGCGCAGGCTGCCCCCACACACGCTGCCCCGGCATCGCCGGCCGGCTTGTGCAGTCTGCCGACGCCAATGCGGGCAACCGACTGCAGGCCCGGCAAGCCATGCATCCAGCCGGCAGCCATCGCAACTCCCACCACCGCCGTCACCAGTCCGGCGCCCAGCTGCAGTTCCGCCTCATGCCGATCGATCAATCCGCCGGCGATTCCTGCTCCGGCACCAATGAGCATGAACGCAACCGTCAATCCGACAACGAACGCCGAGGCGCGTCGCAGACCGGGTCGGGCCTCCCCGACATCGCTCGAGAGCAACGCCAGGTACCCGGGTATCAGTGGGGCAATACACGGTGACAGGAACGACAGCAGCCCCGCACACCATGCGAGGCCGAGCAGCACGATTGCGGGCTGATCGGCGATAGTCATCCACATGATTCTGACCGATGATCCGGCAGGCTGGTACACTGCCTGCATCATGAAGGCTGAAATTCACCCCACCTACGCCGAGTCAACCGTGACCTGCAGCTGTGGCAGCACGTTCCAGACCCGCTCGACCAAGTCAGAGCTCCGGGTCGATCTGTGCTCCAACTGCCACCCGTTCTTTACCGGGAAGCAGAAGCTGGTAGACGCCGGTGGACGATTGGAACGCTTCCAGCAGCGGCTCGAGCGATCCGAGGGAACGGACGCGTCCAAGTCGGGCAAGAAGCGCGGAACGCGCCAGGCGACGAAGGTTGCCAAGCCCGCGCTGGATCCCAAGATCGTCAAGGCCCGCGCCGCTCGTGCAGAGGCGGAGGCCCGCAAGGCCGCCGATGCCCGCAAGGCTGCAGAAGAGGCTGCAAAGAAGGAAGCTGCCGAGGCAGCGGAGCGACTTGCCGCTGTAGTGGACGCACCTGAAGCGCCTCAGGCTGAGGCGCCGGTTGAGGCCGCAGACGCTCCGGCAGAGGCCGGTGAGGCAGCAGCTGAGACGACGGTTGACGCACCTGCCGACGCACCTGCCGACGCACCTGCCGATGGAGCCGAAGAGGCTGCAGCAGGCGAGTAGCCATCACCGGCGGTACCGTGCGACGTCCCGCTGTATCCGACGCCCTCAGTAGTCTTTCGCTACCGATTGAGGGTGGCTCCCGACATCGGTCTGGGGGAGTGGTGTGGCACGTGCCACGGTCGGTGACAAAGGGGTTTGCGCCATGAATGTGGTTCCATCTCGCGGCGGTTGGATCGAGGTCGTATGTGGCTCGATGTTCAGCGGGAAGAGCGAGGAACTGATGCGGCGCGTACGTCGCGCGCAGATTGCTCGGCAGCGTGTGGCGGTTTTCAAGCCCCGCGTTGACAATCGCTACCACGAGACCGACGTTGTCTCGCATGATGGAACGCGGCTTGAGGCCCAGGCGGTTGACTCGGCATCCGACATTCTTCGGCTTGGAATGGGGGCCGAGGTCGTCGGCATCGATGAGGGGCAGTTCTTCGATGACTCGGTTGTTGACGCTGCAATGCAGCTGGCCGACAACGGGACACGGGTCATCGTTGCCGCGCTCGATCAGGACTTCAAGAATGAGCCGTTCGGGCCGGTCCCGACACTGCTTGCCATTGCCGAGTTCGTCACCAAGCTGCAGGCGATCTGTCAGGTGTGCAGTGGTCCTGCAACACGTACGCAACGCTTGATTGACGGCCGTCCGGCCAGCGCGCACGAGCCGGTCATCAAGGTGGGGGCATCCGAAAGCTATGAGCCGCGGTGCCGCGCCTGTCACGAGGTCCCGGACTCACGACCTGAGCGTCGGTTGGGAAGCGAAAGCCGCCGAAATACGTCGGAGCCCGGAGTCACAGTCGCGGTCGCGGCGGGCGATGCACCGACATCGCAGGCCGATGGTCAGCTGTCCGGCTTCAGCATTCGCGCACGCGAGTACGCACACTCAGGCATCTAGCCGTCGCATCGATGTGTGCTCAGCACTGACATCGGGCACTGTGCACGCACGATGATTCGTCTTCACGCCCGACACTCGCTTCGCCTGGTCGCACATCTGCTGACTGCGAA
>CAYNNW010000017.1:0-5996 GCA_964398435.1 uncultured Gaiellales bacterium
CGTCCAGGCCACGTTCGGATGCCCAGCCCTCCATCTCCAGCGGGTCAAGCGTGATCAGTGCTGCGATGTACGGTTTCTTGTCGCCATAGACGAGTGCCTGCGAAATGAAGCGGGTCGCCTTGAGTGCGTTCTCGATGTTCTGTGGCGCGACGTTTTTGCCGCCTGCGGTGACGATGATGTCCTTCTTGCGATCGGTGATATAGACGAAGCCATCGCGATCGATCGTGCCGATGTCGCCGGTGGCCAGCCAGCCGTCCTTGCTCAATACCTCTGCTGTCGCTTCATCGTTTCCGTAGTAGCCCTGGAAGATCTGTGGGCCCTTGCCCAGCAGTTCGCCATCCTCGGCGACCTTCAGCTCCGTTCCCGGAAGCGCCATGCCAACCGAGCCCCCGCGGAATGCATTTGGCCGGTTCACGGTCAGCGCACTCGTGGTCTCGGTCAGGCCGTAGCCCTCGAGAATGATGATGCCGGCGGCCAGGAAGAACTCCTGGACATCCTTGCCGAGCGGTGCTCCGCCGCTGATGCAGAAGCGCAGGTTCCCACCGAAGCGTGCCTGGATCTTCGAGAAGACAAGCTTGTTGGCCAGTGCGAACTGTGCGGCCAGTCCGGGCGGAACCCGTCGACCATGCTGAATGTACTTGCCGCGAAGCGCGCCAACCTTGAACGCCCAGTGGACAAGCTTTTCTGCAACTCCGGACTTCTCGGCAAGCATCCCCTGAATGCGTGTGTGCGCCTTTTCAAAGACACGGGGAACGCTGGGCAGGATCGTTGGGCGAACCTCGGCCATGTCGTCCATCACCGTTGGAATCGACGAGAAGGCGAGGGTTCCTCCGATTCGCCAGGACATGAAGTGGATCAGGCGGGCAAAGTTGTGGGCCAGCGGCAGGAACAGAATGATCGTGTCGTTGTCGGTGAAGCCGAGCCCGGCCTCATTGACCGCCTCGACCAGATCGCGATAGTTGCCGTGTGAGACGACACATCCCTTGGGCGGGCCGGTGGTCCCGCTGGTGTACATGAATGTTGCCAGGTCGCTGGGCTTGAGCGACATGTGTGCGTTTCGCCATCGGCCGCGCGCATCGGCATCGCTCGTACCGTCCTCTTCGATCTGCGCGAGTGACATCACACCGTCCAGTGAGTCCAGGTCCAGCCCGGTTGGATCGATCACGACGATTGTCTGCAGGCTGTCGACGGACGAGCGGATGTCCCCAAGTCGTTCAAACTGCGCCTTGTCCTCAAGGATGAGCGTCGTCGCCTCGCAGTTGCCGAGGATGTATTCGCACTCCTCGGGCGAGCTCGTCTGATAGATCGGTACGACAACCGCGCCGGTGCCGAGCACGGCGTAGTCAACGAGTGACCACTCAAGTCGTGTGTTGGACAGCAGTGCAATCCGGTCGCCTGGCTTGATACCCAGCTTCATCAGACCGCCACCGATGTTTCGCACGCGGTCTTCGACGGTGCGGAATGTCATCGACTCCCACCCTGCAGCCCCACGCCAGCGGTATGCCGTGCGGTCGCCGTGGTCGGCGGCTGCGTCGTGGAACATTCCAATAATCGTGCCCTGCATCGTCTGCCTCCGCGTGTTTTTCTGCCTGTGCTGCACGCGAGACTACCCGGTTTCACCCGGTTACTCACGTGCGTGACGCGAGCGGAGGCGGGTTCACACAGGATTGTCGTCGTCGCAGAATGTCAGCTGCACTGAGAATTGATCGGCAAGGTGCTCACCCAGCGCGCGAACGCCAAAAGTCTCAGTGGCATGGTGTCCGGCCGCGATCAGCGTGATGCCCAATTCGCGTGCCAGCGCGCAGCCGGGCTCAGACGGCTCACCGGTGATCAGTACATCAGCCCCGGCTGCAGCTGCCTCCTCAAGCGAGCCTGCTGCGCCGCCACTGCAGATTGCAACCAATGAGATTTCGGTCGGACCGCCGGGGAGTACCAGCGGTGCGCGCCCCGTCAGCTCGCCGACGCTGGCAACCAGTTCGTCGAGCGTACGCGGTTGGGATCCACATGAGCCGAGCACGCCGATCGGTCGGCCACCAAACTCTGCGAACGCTGTATCGGTCGGAATCAGATCAAGCCGCGAGCAGAGCACCCCGTTGTTGCCAAACGTTCGATGGGCGTCCAGCGGAAGGTGCCATGCGGCCAGCGTGATCTCATTCGTGAACAGCGCGCTCAGTCGGTCGCGCATCACCGTTGAAATCACCTGCGGAGTGCTCTTCCAGAACAGTCCATGGTGGGTGATCAGCATCTGTGCGCCGGCGCGCGCTGCATGCCCTATCGAGGCGCCGTTTGCCGACACCGCCACAGCGATGTGCTCAACATCGTCGGCGCCCGGTACCTGCAATCCGTTCGGGCAGTAGTCGGCGAACGCTGCCGAATCCAGCAGCTGGTCGACGTGGGCGATGATCTCGTCTCGTGACGCCATTGGGGACCTCGATTCTGTGGCCATCGACTGGTGTGCAGCCACGGACGAGCCTATGCCATCGGCACGTGTACGGCAGCGTGGCGCACTCCGAAGACGGTTCCGACACGATTGGCACGCCCCCGCCGCATCCGCCGTGCGACCGTACTGCCTCGTCGAAGATCAGGAGGATCAGTTCATGAATCTAGTGGCAGTCATTGGCAATGTCGCACAGGTCCCGGAGATGCGTCAGACAACGTCCGGGCGGGCCGTCTGCACGTTCCGGATTGCGGTCCCGCGGTCGAGTGGGCAGGACGCTGACTTCTTCACGGTCGTTGCCTGGGAACGGCAGGCTGAAGTGTGCGCGGAATACCTGCATGTCGGGCGACGTATTGCGGTCGAGGGGCGCCTGCACCATCGATCCTGGATGAACGGGGAGGAGCGGCGCAGCCTCGTCGAGGTAATTGCCCATCGAGTGCAGCTCCTGGGCGCGCGACGGGATGATCGCCAGGCTCCAACTGACACTGACAAATCCGCATCGCAGAACGAGTCAGTCGCCGATACTGCTGATACGTCCTCAACTCCGGAACCGACTGACACTTTGGCCGATAGTGGTCCCGGCAATCATGCTGGGGTCGGGCCGACAGCAGCCCGTCGCCGGCGGAAGAGCGCATCGGAGCCTTCGGTTGTAGCGCCCGTCTGACATGCCCCAGTTGCGTGTGTTGCATCCGGTGCCGCGACCTGCCAGACTCCCCGAATCCGACCAAGTCGCCCTGGGGGAGGGCCGGCGGGTCGCGACACGGGGGAGGGGTCCACCATGCGATGGGGGATCACAGGCCGAAGTTCCCGGGATGGGGAGCGAGGTAACCGAGTAGTTCATGCCGGGACTGCGACGGCACGTCTTCGTGGGTCGCTGGAGCAGGCCGTGCTTGAGCTGGAAGGCGAACTCGATTTCACGTGCGCCGAGCAGATCATCGAGCAGGTCTCGATGATCGAGCACCGAGTGACCGTCATTGACCTTGGACTGCTTGAGTTCCTCGATTCCGCCGGGGTTCATGCGATCAGGTCGATCCAGCAGGCCGCCGCCGACCGTGGTGTCGACATTCCGATTCTGGTGGGCGTCAAGCCGGAAGTGCGACGGACCATCGAAGTTGTCGAGTCCGTTCGGTCAAATTCCACCGCGAAACCGCGTCAGACGGTCTGAACTGCTGATCAATCGGGGTGCCCGGATTTGAACCGGGGGCCTCTCCGACCCGAACGGAGCGCGCTACCAAACTGCGCCACACCCCGACGCACTGGGCCGGTCGATGATAGCAGCCGATCCACGTTACGCAATTGGGCGGAATGTGGCACTGGCCAGCACGTCGGTAAAGCTCCGCACCGGGACATCCTCGGGAGGCACGACATCGACCGCAAGAATCTCCGGCACGCGCGAGCGCAGGTGCTCCTCAAGATCCATCCGGACCGACATTTCGGACATCGGACACCCTGTGCAGCGTCCGCTGAACCGGACGATCGCAATCGATCGATCTTCGATCTCGACCAGTCGTACATCCCCGCCCTGATCCTGCAGGACGCTGCGCGCCTCTTCGAGCGCAGCGGCGACCCGGTCGAACAGGTCTCCCTCGCGGTCGATGTGGGCGAGCGGGATCGTGCGATCCCAGCCAGCTGCGTCGTGATCGGGCATGCGCGCAGTGTACAGCGCAACTGCCGCGCATTGGCGCGCGGTGTCGTACGCTACGCACCTTCGTCGTCCACGGAAGGATCCACCCGCATGACGCTCGTCACGAATGTTCGACCCGCAGCCAACGTCCTGCCTGTGAGCACGACAACTCCGCAGGCACCGGCATGGGGCAATCCCGCTGCCGCTGCCGCGCTGCGAACGACTGTTCAGATGCTTCGAAGCGTTGAGGACGGCGTCGTACAGTCATATTCGAACCTCGATCAGGCTCGCGCCTATGCAGCCGATCTGTCCTCGGCTGGCGACATCCTTGCTGTGGCCAGCACGGCACTGAGCACCGACAACAACGTCGAGAACGATCAGTTCCTGCCCCTGATCTCCAAGGCAACCGGCGGTGTCACAGTGGCATCGACGCGTCTGCTGTCACGCGAGCTGGCCGCAACCTGGCCGACTGAGCGCAGCGAGATCCTCAGCACCATCCGGATGGCACGAATGCTGGGCGAGAATGTGGCGCGGTCGCTTGACCCCGCTGCCGATATTCCGAATCGCTAGGCGCGACTCGTCAATGCCCTCATCGCAGAACGTTCCGCTGATGCGGTCACCTGACGAGGCGTCCGGTCGCACTCTGCGGGTCGCCTGCGTTCAGATGCACTCATCCCCAGATGCCCAGGCCAACCTGAGGCGCGCCGGTTGGGGCGTCCGCCACGCGGTCGAGGCCGGAGCCCAGGTCGTTCTGCTTCCCGAGAAGTGGCATTGCATTGGCGAGCCCGAGCAGCAGCATGCCGCGGCGGTTCCTCTGGACGGGGACCTCGTCGAGACGATGCGGCAATGGTGCCGCGACGAGGGCATCTGGCTGATTGCAGGCAGCATCGTTGAATTGATCGCAGGCGACGATCGGCGAGCGAATACATCGCTGGTGATCGACCCGAATGGCGAGATTGTCGCCGCCTATCGAAAGATCCACATGTTCGACGTCGACGTTGCAGGCGTTGCCTACCGCGAGTCGGACACCGAACGACCGGGCGACCACGCCGTAGTGGCTGAAATCGCCGGGGTGCCGACAGGACTCAGCATCTGCTACGACGTACGATTCCCAGAGCTGTTCCGTGCACTCACACTCGCGGGAGCCCGCATGTTTACCGTGCCCGCCGCATTTACGATGCACACCGGGCGGGATCACTGGGAAACCCTGCTTCGAGCTCGCGCAATCGAGAACCAGGCCTGGGTCATGGCAGCTGGAATCATTGGCGACCACGGCAACGGCAAGGTCTCGTACGGGCGGTCGATGATCGTCGATCCGTGGGGAGTTGTCGTCGCCTGTGCCCCGGACCGCGAGGGCATCGCCGTTGCCGACATCGATTGTTCGTGGCAGGACGAGATCCGCTCGGACATGCCTGTGCTCAGCAGCATCAGACCCGACGCGTATCACGTCTCACGCTAGCTTCGGCGGGCGGTCCCGTGGCCACAGTCGCGGGCATGCGAGGCCAGCCGTGCTCCCAAGATTGTGCAGGTGACATGCGCACGGGTAGGTTCTAGGTGAGCGACCTCGGGAGGGTCGCTCGCGGTTGTGGGAGCTCTGTGGGAGGACGCACGATGTTTCGGAGTGCATTGCAGCGACGGTCGATCAGCTGGGTGGTACGCGACGTTCCTGCGGGGCTGGTGATGATGCTCGCTGGAGCAGGTGGTGCGTTGGTCATGCTCTCTCTCAATGCCAACTAGATTCTGGATCGGACAACAGACGTTCCAATGTCACGAACCGCTACTCCTGAACAACGATCGCAGCAGATACTTGATGCCGCAGTTACCGTCTTCGCCGAGCGGGGATTCCATGCGGCACGGATCTCAGACATTGCGCGTGAAGCCGGGGTCGCATATGGCCTCGTCTACCACTACTTTCCCAGCAAGGACGATCTGCTG
>CAYNNW010000017.1:6006-8109 GCA_964398435.1 uncultured Gaiellales bacterium
AGCGCAGCGGAGCCGCGCTGCTGCACGTCAGCACCAACGAGGTCTTCCCCGGCCAGCCGGGCCGCTTCTACCGCGAGTGGGACGCGACCGGCGCGCGCAGCGGCGTCTACGCCCGCAGCAAGGAAGCCGCGGAAAAGGTGGTCACCACCATGCTGGCCGCCGTGGTGTTCCGCCGGGCCTGGGGGCAGCTGTCGCAGGGGCTCGCACGAATCGTCGAAGACTGTGCCGACGCGGAGGGGCTTCGACCAAGCAGCGCCCGGCTGGCTTCCGTTGTGCGTCTGCTGCTGGGGAGCTATCGGCTCGCACCCGAGCTGGTCAGGGTGCTGGTCCTGGAGGTCACCCGCTCGGGGCACCTGGGGACGCGCGTCGACGAGATCCGGCAGGGCTTCGAACTGATCGACCAGATTGTGCGCTCGGGCCAGGAGTCCGGGGAGCTTCGCGACGACATCGATCCACAGATGGCTGCCTACCTGATCTGGGGGGCGATCGACGAGGTGGTTACCGGATGGGTCTTCGGAACAATCCCGTTTGACGACGACCAGCTTGCCCGAGCCGAGCACGCAATCGTGACACTGGTTGTGGGCGGGCTTGCCTGCCCGTCCTGATCTCTCGCCCTCGAACCCAACCGTGCAGTGTAGGACGGCCCGGCAGCGGGAAAGCATCAGCCGATGCCTTCGACCACACCATCCCACCAGCAGCACGAAAGCGGTGACCAGTCATCATCAGCTGGTCCTGCCGGAACGTCGACTGCGCGGCGGCCAACCAGGGTCCGCGTCGCAACGCGACCGCTCCGTCGAACGTTACGGCGACTGCGCCTTGTCGGGTGGATGCTCGTTTTTCTTCCGGTCTTCATCGGCGTCAGCGTGCTGGCCTTCGGCCGTGCGCTGGTCATGCGCCTGACCCCCAGCGGTCGTGACGCGCCGTGGAAGCCGCGATTCTCGCGTCCGGCAGAGATGGCCGGGGCCGCCGATCGGTCGCTCAACGACATCGTTGAGCATCTTGAGCGGGTGCCGTACCGCCCACTGCAGGTACCTGCCCGAGTTGCGTTCTACACGGAGTACGGCTCAGATGGCATGGGCGTGCTGTTCAGCGGGCAGCATGCGATGTCGGGGCTGCCGCATTTCTATCCGGCAGCGTTTCGCCCCCGGCTCTTCACCGGAGCAGACGGCGTGCGCCTTGCGGGGCTCGTGGCGATGCATCAGCAGCCCGCGCCTGCACTTGTGATCTGCCACGGGTTCATGACTACCAAGAATTTCGACTACGTACGGAAAATTGCCCGTCGCGCATTCGAGGACTGGGGATTCCACGTCGCAGTATTCGATCTGCGCGGATTCGGCCAAAGCCTGTGGACCGGCGGTGTTCCATCGAGCTGCGGCTACAAGGAGGGCCTCGATGTTCTTGAGGTGGCTCGCGAACTGCAGCAGGACGACCTTGTGACCAGCGTTGGCGCGCTGGGCTACTCGCTGGGTGGGGCAACCGTGCTCAACGCGGCTCGCGCAGCTTCTGAGGCAGCTGCAGACAGCGGCTCAGTCAATCCACTTGACGGGGGAGTGCTCGCCGTATCTGCGCCGACAGACCTTCGCGAAGCACTTCGCTACGTGTCGCTGCGCCCCAAGGTCAAAGACCCGTTCTTTGGCATGTGGCTCATCTGGATGGTGGCGTTCACCTGGGGCGTTCGTGAACAGATGGGGGTAGGAGACGATGCGCGCTCGTGGCAGGACATTGTTGAGCAGACGTCGATTCCGTTCTACGGCGTCGATGCCACGCAGTTCTTCAATCGCTGCAGCGCCGTGACGTTTGCCGATCAGATCACGGTGCCGACACTGTGCCTGCATGCCCGCGACGACTTCGTTGTGCCGGTTGAGCACGCCGAGCGCCTGATCGACGCTGCAGGCGACAGCGAACATCTGCGTGTGTGGATCGTCGACCGTGGAAACCATGGGTCGTTTACGACCGTTGATGCCCGCTGGTATCGAACGGTTGTGCGGCGCTGGTTCGAGTACTGGGCAGCCGACGTCCGCGCGTGAACGCACCCGACGTCATCCTGCTGGGAGCACTGGCCATATGTGGGGGAGCTGCTGCCGTGGTGCCGACATTGCGGAT
>CAYNNW010000017.1:8119-13054 GCA_964398435.1 uncultured Gaiellales bacterium
GGCGAGAGCGCCCCGGTCGATGCGGCAAGCGGACTCGTCGCCAGACAGGCAGCACTGCTCAGGCTTCGGATAGAGGTGTTGCGCGCGGCCCGATTGGACTCTCCGCTTCAGGTTGCAATAGGGGAGTTGCGTACGGGCGACCCGGATATCGAAGCGGCACGACTGGCATCTGTGCTGCCGTTCGGAATGGTCGGAATCAGGGCGTCCGAGTCACGTGTTGTCGTGGCTTCAGTGTCGCAGTTCAACGCGGTCGCAGCGGGGCTTACTCCAGACGTGTGGACAGCACAGGCGTACCGTGTCCCCGGCGATGCAGACGATGAATTGTTGGAGGCGATGTTGGGGAGTGGTGCGCAGATTGCCGATCCTCAGCCACTCAGCACGTTGACGTCGGTGCCTGACAGTGGCGGCAACGCCAGTGGCTGACATTTCGGGCATTGATATGGACATCGCGCGATCAGGGCTTGCCGGGACGGCAGCAATGGCCTGGGTTCTGGCCGCGCGACAGTGGTGGGTGGCAACAATGCTCGCACGCCGGATCCGACTGACAGGTCTTCATTTGACCGACAGCGCATCGGGCCTGGGGACGCTTGCAGCCGCCGCAGTGGAATTCCACGAGGAACTCGACATCGCTGCCACGACTGACCAGCAGTTGTGTGTGGCCCTGTTCAGGGTCGTTGACGGCGATCCTGTCGAGGCAGGCGCCCGAATCCGTTCACTGATGCGCCGCCACGAGCGCGCGTACCGGGTCGAGTTCGATCAGATCGCGTGTGTCTTCATCGTGGACGACCGGCCGCAGGCGGTGCTGGCGGCTTCGAGGATCTGCCAGTCACTTTCGACTCATATGACTGAAGGAGCGCCATACTCCGTAACGGAGGTTGGGATGGCCTCGTGTCCGGTTGACGGCGTTACGCTGCTCGATGCCTGTGCCAGCGCGGCGACACGATTTGCACCGTTGGTTCGGTTTGAAGCTGTCGCCGCGGCGCTGAGCCCCGTCGACACCGCTGCCGCTACGAGTGGCTGAGCGCCCACTGTCGGGCGGCATGACGAATCCCACCGATCAGCTGGCTTGCGTGCGCCGCGACGAATCCGGCAGCCAGAAAGGGAATTACGGGAACGGCAACCGGCATCATCAACGCAGCGGTCCAGGATCCACCAAGGCCAATCAGCGTGCGGGACATCGGTAGCCGAAAGTGCTGTGACAGTGCAAGGAACAACGAGGCGAACATGATGTCAATCGACCCCAGGCGCCAGGTCGAGTCCAATGACGGCAGGTACAGCACCAGATAATCGAGCAGTCCGTCTGGCGGCTGAATCGCATCTACGGGGTGTGTCTGGCGAACAGCCTCCTCAAGTGCTGTGGGCGCAGTCGCCGACTGGTCGCTGAGCGCAGCGTCACTGTTGAGAAACTCGCCGGTGGTTCCAAAGTAGACGCTGTGAATATCGCTTGCGGCAGCACCCAGCCCCAGCGGTATCACCCATGTCAGGCGAATGACATTCTGCGCGAGAGCAAAGCCGACCAGCGTTGCAGCGGTACCCATCAGTACTGACCCAGCCAGCGACAGGTCGTGACCGCGCAGCCAGGCGCCCCCAGCGCCACTCATTGCAGCGGGGACGAGCAGGAATATCGTGGGGTACCGGCTCAGTGGCACCAGTGACGCAATGACAACGGTCATCGCCAGACACAGCGCTAATGCGAACAGACGTTGGGACCAGCCTGCAGCGTCGACGCGGCCCATCGAAAACAGCGCCGTGGCCGACAGCAGAGCCAGTACGCCGAGCGCCGGGCTGGCACGAAGCATGACGCGCCAGATTGCAAGCCGTGGCCGAATCCGCGTTGTGAACAACGCGTCAACCTGTGCCAGCGCCTCTGTGCTGTACAGCGAACCGGATGTGTCTGTTGATGTCACTGGCTGCGGTCGTACCCGGCTGGCCGTTCGCGCATGCGCGAACACATGTGTCAGCCGTTCATGCGGCGGTAGCCAAGCGCATGCTCGGCCTGCAACATCTTGTGCACCTGGGTCGTTCCCTCATAGATGATCGGCGCACGTGCGTTGCGGAAGTAGCGCTCGATACCCGTCTCTGCCTCGAAGCCCATTGCGCCGTGTACCTGAATCGCGTTGTGGGCCGAGCGGAACGCGGCCTCGGTCGCAATCCACTTGGCAAGACTGGTCTCACGGGTATTGCGCACCCCACGGTTCTTGCACCAGGCTGCATGCCAGACGAGCAGGCGGGACTGCTCGTAGTCGGCAACCATCTGTGCAATCAGATCCTGCACCAGCTGGTGTTCGCCGATTCGCTTGCCGAACGTCTTGCGCTCGTTCGCATATGTGACGCTCTGCTCAAGGCAGGCGCGAATCACGCCGACGGCACCGGCAGCCACCGTGAATCGGCCGTGGTCGAGCCCATACATTGCTATCTTGAATCCGTCGCCCTCATTGCCGACCAGGCGGTCCGCATCAAGGCGGACGTCATCGAAGTACAGCTGTCCGGTCGACCCTGCCCATACCCCGAGCTTGTTCTCGTGATCAGCGGTCGTCACTCCGGCATCACTTTTCAGGTCCAGCACGAAGGCGCTGATGCCGCGGTGACCAGCGTCCGGGTCGGTCTTGGCAAAGACCAGTGCGTGGTCGGCAACCGAGGCGTAGCTGATCCAGCTCTTGGAGCCGTTCAGCACGTAGCTGCCGTCGCCCTGTCGAATTGCGGTGCTGCTCATGGCAACGACGTCACTGCCTGCACCGGGCTCCGTCAGGCCGAAGCAGCCGAGCTTGCTGCCCTGTGCCTGCGGCCGCAGCCAGCGTTCGTGCTGGTCAGGATTGCCGTACTTGAGCAGGGCAAGCGAGTTGAGCCCAACGTGGACGCTGATCAGCGTTCGGAATGCAGCCTCGCCGCGCTCGATCTCCTCGCAGATCAGCGCCTCGCTGATGAAGTCCAGCCCCATCCCTCCAAGCTCGGTCGGAATCGGTGCGCCCAGGATTCCCAGGTCCACCATGCCCTGAACGAGGTCCATGTCCAGCTTGTGATCAATGTCGTTCTGCACCGCGACCGGAAGCACGCGCTCGTCGACGAAGCGTCGAACGGTCTCCTGAATGAGCTGCTGTTCCTCACTGAGTGAGAAGTCCACTGCCATGCCGTCTGCTCCTGCCCGTATCTGAACCGCTGGGGGTCGCCTGGAATCCGGAGCACCCTATCCCCTCCGGGCGCGGGTGGCCATGCGCGAGGCGCTGCAACGGATTCGCCTGTCGAGGCGATAGCCAGATGACGCCGAGTTGGCGGCGGGGGACTCGCCGCGTTGCGACGACACACAGGGACACAACCAAGGGACCACTTCTGATGAATGCACTGACGCGTGCCGGGCTTATTGCCGGCGGAATCGTGGCTGCGGGCGCCGTACTGGTGGCCTGCGCATCCGAGAACGAAAACAAGACCCCCGATGCCGTGGCAGCCGACACGCTGCACGACTTCGACTCGGGCCTTCCGTTCACCAATACCAGTCAGCTTGACGTGGCCTTTGAGTCGCGGCGACCGTCGTACGATATCGACGGCCTGCTGCGTGGGCACTACACGATCCAGCCGCTGCTGCTCGCTGCAGACAACCACTCCAACGGAACGTCGGACGCCTTTACGGGCGCAGACCAGATCCGCGACGGCAAGGCGACGTACAACGAGATCGTGCAGGTCGTTCGTGGATTCGACGCCGACAAGAGCAACCTGCTGAACGGTGACGAGGCCAAGGCCTTTGACCGCTCATACGCGCCGGACTTCGAGCCGAATCCGTACTACCACCCGATCGACCACTCGCCGGACGTCATCGTGAACGACGACGGCGACTCAACGAGCTGGGACGACGACGGCGCCGGCTCGACCGGAACCGGCACGGGCTGGGACAGCGGCGACAGCGGCTGGGACACCGGCACCGATGATGGATGGGGCACCACCGACGACGGCTGGTGATTCACCGCAGATAAGAAGTACCAGGCGCCTGCCGGGGCCTGGCGCAGTGGGGGCTGGATGGCGACATCCGGCCCCCACTGTTCTTCGTAGGGATATCGGGAATGGTGGTGATCCTCGAAATCAGTAGCCACTACGGGTTTACGTGCGCGTGCGCGCAGGTAGATACCCCTGAGGGCGCGGTTCTGGCCTGTGTGCCGGCCGCGCGAGTAGTATTGACTGACGAGTCAATCGGCTGCTGGGGATGACCGGTGGTCGAGCACCATCACGAGAGGACATCCCACATGACCACGCAGACGATCGACGGCCTGTTTCAGGAGATGCAGACCAAGTTCCGCGCCGACAAGGCAGCCGGAATGAACGCCACATTCCAGTTCGACATCAACGGCGATGACGGTGGTACCTGGAACGCAGTCGTCGCAGATGGCGCCTGCACGATCAGCAAGGGTGAAATCGACTCCCCGACGGTGACGATCACCGCTGATGCTGACAACTGGATGAAGATCGTGACCGGCAGCATGAATCCGCAGATGGCGTTCATGACGGGCAAGCTGAAGGTCAAGGGCGACCTTGGTCTCGCAACCAAGCTGGGAACGCTGTTCTTCTAGACCGCAGACGAATATCGGATTGACCGGTGGGGGCAGCGCGCCCTACAGGTGCTCTGCCCCCACCACCCCCGACCCCGAGAGAGGACACCATGACCGTGGCACAGGCAGGCGGCATCTGTTTCGAGCTGACCGACGAGCAGAAGGAATATCGAGCGCTGGCGCGCGAGTTCGCCGAGAAAGAGATTCGCCCGGTTGCAGCACAGGCCGATCAGGATGCCACGCTGCCGATGGACCTCATTCGCAAGGGCTGGGAAGCCGGCCTGATGAACATCCATGTGCCCGAGGAGTATGGCGGTCTCGGCCTGCATACATTCGAGGGCTCGCTGATCATGGAAGAGCTGGCCTGGGGATGTAGCGGTATTGCCACCTCAATGGAGGC
>CAYNNW010000018.1:0-1271 GCA_964398435.1 uncultured Gaiellales bacterium
GACGCCCGGTGTGTAGGCCATCGACAGGTCGTCGCGGGTCTTCAGCGGCACTTTGCTGCGGATCTCGAGCTTGCCGCCCAGGTGCATCAGGAACGTACGGTCTGAGACGTTGTCGACAGTGGCGCCATCGACGGCACCGACTGCGTCAACGATCTCCTGCGCGTGGTCTGCACCCGCCGCCTCTGCCGTCACATCGCGCCATATGGCCGAGCGGGATGATCGGACGATATCGACAGCACCTATGGAACCGCCGGCCTCTGCGATCGCGGCCGCGACCCGGGCGAAGGTTCCAGGATCCTGGCTGAGGCGGATCCGCATGGTGAAACTGTACGAGGCGCTTGTGTGTGGCATTACTGGAGGCTACCGTACCCACCGCCCGTCAGGCAGCCTCACCAAATGCGTCTGCGCCGCTTCCTGGCTCAGGGCGGCGTCGCGCCCGGTGATCAGACTGGCGGCCCGAGCGAGCCTGCCAAAGCTGCTCGATTGTCAGGACCTCGCCATTCCACTCCGGCGGATCCGGGAGGTCTGCCGTGGGCGGCGTCGGATGCTGCTGTGCCCCCTCGCCCGCCATCGTTTCGCTCTGGGAATCCGCATCCGGTGCAATCAGATATGAGCCCGGAATCAGGCCACCCGGGATCTCATCTCCGGATCGGGTTCCGTCAGCCAGTCGCGGATCGATCGGAGTTGCTTCCGAGATGACCGTAACACCTGGAATGTCCATTCCAGGGAGGAAGGGGTGGAGCGGCATCGGTTCCTGCACCGTCCAGTCCCAGGCTCGACCAGACCAGTCTCGCACCAGCTGAAACGCCTGCTCAGGATCGAATCCGTGCTCCTGCAGGCACTCCGCATAGCTGGATTGGAGCTGGGCAAGCAGCCGAAGCCGCCCGTTCCATTCCATGATTCTGGCGAAGTCTTCCTCACGTGCATCCATGCAGCATGCGCTCCAACGATTGCATTTTATCCAGTGTGTTCTGCCCATCGGCAGCTGGCGCTGCCCACTTGAGCCCTGACTGTGGCATTGCGGCCGACGACCCGCGGTGCGGCCAGCTGGTGGCCGTGAATCGCGAGAGGCACGAATCTCGATAGAGGGGTGGAACGGAGATCCGGCCAGCGAGTGGCCGGTCTCGGGAGTGGCGACGGGAAGGGACCTGTCTGATGCAAGGTGTGTCGGTTGACCTGTGCAACCTCACCGTTCGCTACCCGGGCGCGCATGAGGCGGCGTTAGCCGACCTGTCGCTGCATATTCCCGCGGGGACGACCTGCGCGCTCGT
>CAYNNW010000018.1:1281-3840 GCA_964398435.1 uncultured Gaiellales bacterium
GGCCTGTCCGGCTGCGGAAAGACCACGGCACTTCGCAGCATCAATCGACTGGTGGAGCCGACCAGCGGCGACGTGCTCATCGATGGCCACAGCGTTCGCCAGCACCCCGTCGAACAGCTTCGGCGCTCCATTGGATACGTAATCCAGCATGCCGGCCTGATGCCGCATCGAACGGTCCTCGACAACGTTGCCACTGTGCCGCGTCTGCTCGGCTGGGATGAGTCTGCAATCGATGCCCGATCGCGGATGCTGCTGACGATGGTCGGCATTGATCCAGCTGAATTTGGCGGGCGCCGGCCTGCCGATCTTTCTGGTGGGCAGCGACAGCGTGTCGGAGTTGCGCGAGCACTGGCCGCCGACCCACCATTGCTGCTGATGGATGAGCCGTTCGGCGCTGTTGATCCGGTGGTTCGCGCACAGATTCAACGCGAGTTCATTGCCCTGCAGCGAGGTCGTGCGCGAACCGTGATCATCGTGACGCACGATATGGATGAAGCGCTGCTGCTCGCCGACCGGATCGCCGTCCTGGGCCGCGGCGGCAGGCTACTGCAGGTGGGAACCCCTGCCGAGCTGGTCCAACGGCCGGCAAGCCATGAGGTCAGCGACCTGCTGGGGCTCGACAAGGACGGGGCGCTTCGACTGCTCAGTCTGTATACGGTAGCCAGCCACGCACTGATTCCGCTGGAATACGCCCGGCAGATGGGCCTCGGTGTCGCGTGCGATGAATTTGGGCGCCCGACACACTGGATTTCACACCGCGTCGCCGCCGGACCATGGATCGCCGCCGACAGCGATCTGAGATCTGCACTATCGACCCTGCTCGCTGCCGGCATCGATGCCGCACCGGTGGTCGATCGCGAGTCACGACTGATCGGCGTCGTCACGCTGCAGTCCCTGCGGGCGCCGCTCCATGCGCCCCCCTCCAGCCAGGTGGTTGCCTGAGCAGATGTGGGGCTGGATCGGCACGCATCTGCCAGAGCTCGCGCGCTATACGCTCGAGCATGTGCTGCTGGCGGCGACTGCTCTCGCGCTGGCGACCCTGATCGCGGTTCCGCTGGGAGTCTGGGCGTATGGACACGCTGATCGTCGAAGGCGGGTAACGACGATCACCGCGCTGCTGTACTCGGTTCCCAGTATCGCGCTCTTTGCCGTGCTGGTTCCACTTCTTGGGCTGGGCCGCGGACCGGCGCTGGTCGGTCTTGTCGTCTGGGCACAGCTTGCCCTGGTCAGGGCGGTGGTGGAGGGCCTGGACTCTGTGCCCGCAGATACCCGTGACGCCGCCATCGGAATGGGCCTCGATCGCAGGCAGGTGCTTCGCCAGATCGATCTGCCACTGGCCCTGCCAGTATTTCTCGGGGGCGTTCGAGACGCGGCAGTGCTGACGATTGGCATTGCAACGGTCGGCGCGGTTATCGATGCCGGCGGACTTGGAACCCCAATTCTGCAGGGGCTGCAGCGCGGCCAGCCCGGCCCCGTGGTTGCGGGAGGCGCAATCGTTGCAGCGCTCGCGATTGCAGCTGACCGTGCGCTCGCGCTCATGGGCGAGCGCGCACGAATCGCAACAGGTCGATTCGTCAGCGAGGCTGCACAGTGAGTGCGCTGTCCGGAATGATCGCCTTCCTGTTTGGCAGCGCCGAGCGCTGGTGGCCAGCACTTGTGCGACACGTTGAGCTGTCACTGATTGCCAGCCTGATCGCAGCAATCATCGCCCTACCACTCGCCTGCTACATCGCTCACGCCCGTCCTGGAATGGCTGCGCGACTGATGTCATCAGCCAACCTTGGGCGCACGATTCCCAGTCTGGCGGTGCTGGCAAATCTGTACCCGGTTGTTGGAACCGGAACGACACCGGCAATCATCGCCCTGATCATGCTGGGCGTGCCCCCGCTGCTGATCGGATCGGTGACTGCACTGCGCGCAGTTGATGACGATGTCGTCGACGCGGCGCGCGGGATGGGCCTGTCTACCCGGCAGCTGCTGCGAGATGTGCAGCTTCCGCTGGCAGCCCCTGGCATCGCCTCTTCACTACGAAATGCAATCGTGCAGATCGTCGCCGCTGCAACACTTGCGACGCTCGTAGGTGCAGGCGGCCTGGGCGAACTGGTCCTTGCCGGACTCACCAATATGCGTATCGATATCCTGCTGGCCGCGACTGTTCTCGTAGCAGCGCTGACCGCGAGCACAGGGTCGGGAGTTCGATATCTGGAACGGCGTGCGCTGCGCGCACTGGGCGCCTCCCAACACTCCGGCGGCCACGCACCCGCTACCGTACACGCGTACAAGGCTGGCGCCGCACTCGATCGACGCGCCTGGATGACCGCCATTGCTGCAGTCTGCATAGTTGGGACCTCGGTCGTCTGGGTCTCCGGAGCTGCGACCGCCAGGGTTGCAGGAATCGGGCGAGGATCGGCGCCGAAGCCCCTGACCGAGCTGGGGCATGTCACTGTTGGATCAAAAGATTTCACGGAACAGTACGTCCTCGGCGAGATCTATTCACAGGCGCTGGAAGCACGAGGCTTCCGGGTTCGTCGTCGGCTGGGCCTCGGCGCAACAGCCGTG
>CAYNNW010000018.1:3850-5237 GCA_964398435.1 uncultured Gaiellales bacterium
CGACGGAGCTGTTCGCCGCGGCGGAATTGATATGTACCCCGAGTACACCGGCACAGCCTTGGTGGCCGTACTGCACAAACAGGTTCCGGTTGCTCGTCCCGGGACGGCATCATCCCCGCGGAATACGAACGGCACTCCAAGCATGGCAGACCTTGTGCACCGGTCAGTACAACGGGGATACCGTCGTCGCGGCCTCACGGTGCTCTCACCGACCAGATTCTCGAATGGAAACGCGCTGGTGGTCACGCGCGCGACTGCACGAAAGTACCGCTTGACCTCAATTGACGACCTGGCTCGAAGCAGCCCGAAGCTTCGTCTTGGGGCGGTTGCCGGCTTTGATACACGCGCCGACGGCCTGCCCCTACTTCAACGGCGATACGGCCTGCAGTTTTCCTCAACGCGAACGTACGACCCGGGACTTCGGTACAGAGCATTGGTCGACCGAAAGATCGACGTTGCCTACGGTTTTGAGACTGACGGACAGATTGCCAGGAACAAATTGGTTGTCCTGCGCGATTCACGCGAAATCTGGCCTCCATACTTTGCCGTCCCGGTTGTCAGATCTCAACGCTTCAGGGGTGCTGGCGGATCCGAACTGCGAGCGACGCTCGACCGGGTCTCGCAATCGCTGGATGCACAAACAATGCGCCGCCTGAATTCCCAGGTCGATGAGCAGGGGCGCGACGTCGAGAACGTGGCTCACGACTATCTTGTTTCGAGTGGGCTTGCCGCCGAGCTCAAGGCAAAACGCACGAGACGCTGATACACGCCGGCCCCGGCGCGACAGCATCGACGCGAAGCCAATGCCACCGCACACCGGGGCCGGTACGGACGATCAGATCGTCAACTATGTGTATGCATTCAGCGGCTCAACGAGAGCAGCGTCTTGCAAGCGTCCAGAGCAACCTGCTCGGTCCGGCTGTTGGCCAGACGCTCAAGCCGCTTGATGACTGCCTGGAAGTCAACGGACATTCCAAGCGGACCACTGACGGCTGTCGCAGCTCCGGTTGCCGCACGTCGCGACGCACCAGCAGCTCCGCGAGCTGCACCTCGACCGTGACGCACGACCTTGCGTGCACCCTTGTTAGCCTGGCGGCGCCAGCGATAGTACTGCTGCTGAACGTTGCCAACGGTCGTTCGTCGCTCCTTGGCAACTGCCTCGAAAGCCAGCTTGGCACTTCGGCCGTCACCAAGAAGCTCCTCGACACGCTTCCAGATCTGCTCGGCAACGCTCGACCCGCCGGAGGTTCGCACGGTTGCCCGTGTGACCTTCTTTGCCGCAGGCTTGCGAACCGCCGTCTTCTTGGCAGTCGTCGCCTTCTTGGCAGCGGCCGTCTTCTTGGCAGCAGGCTTGCGAGCAACAACCTTCTTTGTCGTTGCCTTCTTC
>CAYNNW010000018.1:5337-12709 GCA_964398435.1 uncultured Gaiellales bacterium
GCAGCAGGCTTGCGAACCGCCGTCTTCTTGGCAGTCGTGGCCTTCTTGGCAGCAGCTGTCTTCTTGGCAGCAGGCTTGCGAGCAACAACCTTCTTGGTGGTTGTCTTCTTCGCGACGGCCTTCTTCGCAGTGGTCTTCTTGGCCGTTGCCTTCTTCGCAGCAGGCTTGCGAACCGCCGTCTTCTTGGCAGTCGTGGCCTTCTTGGCAGCAGGCTTACGACCGGTGGCCTTGCGACCGCCAGCAGGAGCCTTCCAACTTCCAGCCTTCTTGACCGCTGCAGCGAGCTCAGCCTCTGAAAGCGTCTTCGCAGTCAGGACCGTTGCTGGAACACCCAGCGCCGACGCGAACCGTCGAACGGTCTTGGCCTGGGGCGACCGACCAACCTTGAGTGTGTTGGTAATGGTCTGGGGTGAGACCTTTGCTGCTCGCGCAAATTCTGATTGCGACAGCTTGCGCTCCTTCAGGAGCCAGGTGACGCGGTCACCCAAGGTCAGGTTCTTGTTCGACATCGATCCTCCACCGATTTCATTTCAAGCAACCGCGACCTTGGTCGCGACCGTCCGACATCCACCAGTTGCGCCGGTGCGGTTGGTGAACCCCGGAAGTACATGTTGAGATGCACCGGCACGCGCGAGTGTATACCCAATTGCCAAACTTTTGATCATCCAACTTGAGAAATTCAGATGAATGTCAAAATTCGGACGGTGGATAGGCCAACAAATTCAGGTTCCCAGCAGTTGGCTGAGACCATCGAAATCGAACATCCGACCGTCTGACGTGAGCACCAGCGACACATGATCGTCAAGCCGATGCATCATCTGATTCGCAGTTCCGTACTCGGGAAATCGTGTGGTAACAGGCTGGAGCCGGGCGAGCCAATATGCGTTGTCGTCGCCATTGACGATTGCGACGTCGCCACCCAGAAACCGGGCGATGGCTTCGGCACCGAGCATGGCATCCCAGGCCGACGCCCCAACTCGAACCGCTGCACCTGCAGCAAGCGCCACTCCTCCACGCTTGCCGAAGTCGCTTGGCAGTGACCACGACTGCCGCACGAGCGGGCCCTCAACCCCCGGCAAAGATCCGGTAGCTCGCGCGGCTGCCTCCACAGGGCGCGTGAACCCGAATCCCGGGGCCCAACTCAGTGCACCTGGTGACGATTCGTCGAAGCGCCCACTGTGCAGCGAGACAAGGCTACTGCCGGCAACGGGCGCAACCTCAATGTTGGTTCGATCGTTCCAGCCATCTGCCAGTGAGAAGAATTGGTCGTCTGCAGACACCTGCGTGATGTAGCTGCGCCCGGAACGATCCTGAAGAATGCCGAAGGTCTCTGGCGACAGTCGCGACAACAGATCGACGGCACGCCGGGCATTGTCGATGCCGCGATACATCAGCATGTTCGGAAATGCCTCGAGCTGCTTCTCGACCGGCTCGCCCGCCTCGATGTATCGCGCGGAAGCGATCGGCCCTGTTCCGACCGTGCGTGGCGTGGCAAACCTGGCGTGGTTCCAGGGTGTGGCCGTGGCGACACGGAGCGGGGACCGGAGGGTGCTGGTCGGCGGGCGCGTCGGCATGGGTGGGATCGTAGTGAATGCCAGGCGAGGTCGCGTCACAGGCATGTGGGGGTGGCGACAGCGGGAATTCCGGGTAAGCTACGCTCGCTGCCGGATTAGCTCAGCTGGTCAGAGCACCTGTCTTGTAAACAGGGGGTCGTCGGTTCGAATCCGACATCCGGCTTTGCGCCGCCGATCGCGGATCCCCCTTGCAGGCCCGGCACACCCCTTGTACAAAGGAATCAGCGGCTCGATACATGGGGCTGAGAGCCGCTGGGGACATCGAACGTTGGGACCGAATTCTGTGAGCTCCGTACTACCGACGATGGTCGGACCAACCGTTGATCTGCACAGGCCAGCGCCCGGCGACGCTTCGCAACTGGCTGCTCAAGCCACCGCCTTTGCGCTCGCTACGCCTGCACCGACCGCGGCACAGTCGTCGAACACCTCAGGCATCCAGGCCGCAGCGGGGGCAGCAATGCTGGCTCCGGGCACGGCGGCATCTCCCGCGACAGGCGGACGCCAGCTCGACGCGGCAATCGATCGACTGACGACCGACGCGAAGAACGCCGTTGAGGAGTTCGTGCGCACCGACGCACAGCTCAATCGCACAACGGCCGCGCGGAATGAAGCCGCCGAACGAGGGAACTGGGCTGCGGCAGCCCAGCTGGACGGACAGGTAGGGCGGCTGACCGCCGAGCGCGATGTCAAAGCGCTGATTGCCAAGACCAAGCTTCGTCGGTTGCTTGACCTGCTTGTCTTCGTCGCATCGACGGAATCCTCCAAGGTCAGTCCACACGAGCTGTCGGATCTCAAGAAGAAGATTGGCAAGATCAAGGAGCTGCTTGCCCAGGTATCCGGTGACGGCGGGCCTTCGGCCGAGGGATAGCCCGGCGGTTTCACCCGACACGGTTCGGGTAGCGGGCAGGCATGGATATTCCTGTCAGGGATGCGCTCTCCCCATCGCTTACGCTTCAGTCATATGTGCATGGATCGCCCTCCTTTGCGGGCGACGTCGTGCTGCACGGCCTGCTTGACCGTTGGTGGCCAGCGTGGAGGTCGTGCAGCACCGATCTGAACGAGTGGGACGAATTCTGCTGCGGCGACGCGTACGAAGGCACGTGGCACATTGAGCGCGACGCACCGCCGCGACTCGTGATGCACACCATCGATGGCGATCCTGTTGACCGGTTGCGCATGAGTCCCACACACGTCGACCTGCTACGGCGGTCAGCTCCGGCGATGCAACCCGCATTCACCGATGGCGGCACGTGGCAGGAGCACTTTCTGCGACTGCTTCTGCTGGCCGACGCCGGCTTGATCTGCAACCTCGTAATCACCAGCCAGACCGCCTATGCGCTTGCCAAGTATTCACCCCAACTCGCCGCAAGCTGGAACGACCGTCTGCTGAGCGGTCACTCCTGGGGAGCGACCTGGTTCACCGAAGTACAGGGTGGCACTGATCTGGGAGCAAACACAGTTGAGGCGCGCCCGAATCCGACCGCCCCGAGCGGAGGCGATGACGCAGCAGCCCCCGCAGGATGGCTGCTGAGCGGCGACAAGTTCTTCTGCAGTGGAGCTGGGCTGACGGACATCGCATTGGTGACGGCCCGCCCGGCAGGCGCCGCGGCAGGACCACGCGGCCTGGCGCTGTTTGCCGTGCCACGTGTGCGCGCCGATGGAACGCTGAACTTCCGCATCACCCGCCTCAAGGACAAGGGAGGAACTCGCTCGGTTCCCAGCGGTGAAGTGCGCCTGGACAATTCGGAGGCGTGGATCCTCTCGACAGACGGGAGTGCCGACGACGGTCTCGGAATTTATCGAACGCTGGAGAATCTGACGCTGTCCCGGGTTTCCAATGCTGCAGGGGCAACCGGGCTGGCCCGCCAGGCATTGTTGGAGGCGCGGCAGCGGATGGATCGTCGCCACGCATTCGGTGCCCCGCTTGCCCAACAACCGCTTGTGCAGCGAGATCTGATCGAGCTGACCGTTCGTCTTGCAGCCTGCGAGGCATTGACGCTCTGCGCAGCATCGCGATTTCAGCTCAGCTGCCACGAAACGCCGCCGTTCAGCGACGAGTATCAACTCACGCGTGCATGGTCCCACCTCGCAAAGTCGCGTACGGCAGAGCACGCAATTGTCATCACGCAACGCGCGATGGAGCTGTTCGGCGGCATTGGATTTGTGGACGACGTCGCAATCGCGCGGCTGCACCGGGAGGCCCTGGTCACACCTGTGTGGGAGGGCGCAACCAACGTTCAGGCGCTGGACCTGATGGAGGCACTGGAACGCGGCGCACTGCAGCCGCTGATCAAGATGATCGAACAGATGTTGAGCGCAGCTCCCGAACCGATGTCTCATCAACTTGGACAGCGGTTGGAGCGCGAGTGTGAGCTGATGACGAGCCGTCCTGCCGAGCAGCGGATCTGGCATGCAGTCAGCGCAACGCGATCGCTTGCAGACATTGCTGCGACGGCGATTCTGTGGGATGCCGCCGCTGCAGCTGGCGGAAGCGCTGCGGCACAACTCAGCGCAATCGCGGCCTGTGCAACTGAGATGCTGCTCAACTCAGGAGACATACCGGCATACGATGCAGCGACCATTGAGCTGATACTCAGTGGGCCCGCATGACGAGCCCGCCGACCGCCGCACCGATCGCCAGATAGCCGCTCGTGTCTTCGTTGCCACCGACAACGTCGTCCGTACGGGTGGCCGCTTCGTAGGCCACCAGACCGACGTTGGCGGCAAGCGCAGCAACGTGCATCGCTTCGCTGCCGGAGTGTATTCCGCTCTTCAGATCGAGTACCCACAACAGTGATGCCGAGGGAAGCAGACCGGTGGCTGCGTATGCCGTCGTTCCGAGCGTCTTCTCGTCGTCACCTGCGAGCGCGCCTACTCCCTGGATGGCCGTATCCACAGCGCCCGCAGCGATGCTGGCAACCAGAATTCCCTTCGTGGCAGCTACCGGCACTGAGGGCAGCAGACTGGCTCCCGCACCGGCGATCCCCAGGACCGACGACACGTCACCGGCCCGACGATCGATCACGCCCCCGAGGTCTCCGGCTGCTTCGCGGGCGCGCGCGGCACTCTCCCCGCTGACGGGCAGCACAACAGGCGCTGTCGGCATCACAGTGGTCATCGTCCCAATCACCCAAGTATCGGGTCGTGAACTGCATGACGTTTCCCGACAACTGACCGGTCGTCAGGCCCGACGCGCATGCTCCTCGCCCCACTGGCGGATCGCCAGCACCTTTTCGGGCTGCATGCGGGCCAGCGGGCGCGTGGCCATCGCTTCGGCAAGCACATCGTCGGTCGTCACATCACGACCGGCAGCAAACGCCGCGTACAGGGCGTTCGAGACGGCCTGCTCCACCTCTGCACCGCTGTAGTCGTTGGTGATGTCGGCGAGGGCGGCGATGTTGAACTGCTCCCAGGCCCGTCCCCGGCGGGCGAGCTGCAGCGCGAACAGGTGCTTTCGCTCTTCCACATCGGGAAGGTCAACAAAGAAGATCTCGTCGAATCGTCCCTGGCGCGTCAACTCGACGGGAAGGTGGGTGATGTCGTTACTGGTTGCGGCAACGAAGACCGGTTGTTTGCGCTCCTGCATCCACGTCGCAAACATCCCGATCAGTCGATACGTCAGGCCACCGTCCGTCGCTGACGGACCGGTGTGGGCGAACGCCTTCTCAATCTCGTCAATCCAGAGAATGCTGGGTGCCAGCGCCTCTGCCGTCCGGAACGCCTCACGAAGGTTCTTCTCGGTGGAACCAACGAACTTGTCGTACAGGCTGCCGGCGTCCATCCGCAGCAGCGGCATTCGCCACTGGTGTGCCAGCGCCTTTACCGCGAAGCTCTTGCCGCACCCGGGCACTCCCGTCAACAGCACTCCCTTGGGCGGAACAACACCAAATGCCTCTGCATCGGGCGCAAATGCCCGGGCACGTGTTGCCACCCAGCTGCGGAAGTTGGGGAAGCCGGCCAACCACTCCATACCCAGCGGACAGGGCACCAATTCCACAACGCCGTCTTCGGCCAACAGCTTCGACTTCTCCTCGATGGCAACGACCAGATCCGAGCCATCAAGCTTGTTGTCCTGGAGCGCCAGCCGCGTGATCAACCGCCCCACCTGATCGAGCGTCAATCCACGCATCGTCAACATCAACTCAGTCCACTGATGGGCATCCATCGTGCACAGACTCGACCCGCGCCCCTGCAACTGCTGGACGATGCCTCGCGCATGCCCATCAATCAGCATCAGATCGGGAAGCGGCAGATCGATGACCTCGCTGACATCGCTGATCTCGGGCGGCGGTGTCAGCCCGGCCCCGATCACAACAAGACTGCAGCGGCCCATTCTCGAGATATCGACCAGCAGTCGATCGATAACGGGGTCTTCGCCAACGTGGCGGGGGAGCCCGCGCATGATGAAGACGCCACTGGACTTGGTGCGCTCGATGACGCGAAGCGCCTCGACAGGGTCCATCGATTCATCGTGCGTCGCGACCTCGCCCCATGACTGGATGCCCCGGGTCACCGACCAGGTAAAGATCCGCTCGTTGATGGCGCGAGCGGCGTCAACCACGACGCGTTCTGCACGCTGCTCCTCGCTCGTCTCGATGAAGATGAACGGCGCGCGGGCCTGCAGGAGCAACTTGATGTCGCGGACGATGTCTGGCTGCTGATGCTGGGCAGCAGCCGGGGCGAGCGGCTTGGGTACGACCTCCATGCCACGGTCATGCCCGCAGCGGCGGCCTGCTAGTCCAGAACGGCGCGAGATGCCAGATGATCCGAGACCTTGCGCTTGACCCGCTGCAACGCGTTGTCGACCGTCTTGGGGTCGCAGCCGATCTCTTCGGCAATCTGCTCGTAGCTGAGCCCGGACAGGTAGCCATTGAGTGCATGCGCTTCGAGCGTGCTCAGCCGCTCCGACAGGCACGTGACCAGCGTCCGCAATTCCTGGGTTGAAATCACGTGTCGTACCGGATCGTCGACATCCGGACCCGGCAGGCAATCGCCAATCGTACAGTCGACCTCGACCGATTGCCCGGCCGGCACATGACTGAACGAGACGTAGCTGTTGAGCGGAACGTGCTTGTTGCGCGTGGCGGTTTTGATCGCGGTGATGATCTGCCGCGTCACGCACAGCTCAGCGAAGCTGCGGAACCCGGCCTCTTTGTCGGGGCGAAAGTCGCGAACGGCTTTGTACAGGCCGATCAGGCCCTCCTGGACGAGATCGTCGGAATCGCCGCCGACCAGAAAGTAGCTTGATGCCTTGAGGCGGACGAAACCTGTGTACTGCCGCAGGATCTGGTGCATGGCCCGCGAGTCACCGCGTCGTGCCCGCTCGACCAGACGCTGCTCGTCCAGCTCGGCTGGCGTCCGTGGTGCAGTCCGCATCGGAAACTGCACTACGGTCTCGTCGTCACTGCTGACGGTTGCAGCTGCCAATGCGCCGGCAACGCTGCCTGCGTGTTCTGTCATCACCATCCACGCCTCCCCTCATCACCCGAAGCCTCCGTGCTCCTGGCAATACGCGGTCGGTTCAGAGCCATTGCGACTCCCCACACACCGAACCCTCAGTCTCAAGTAGAGGTTGAGGGTTCACGATGGATCCTATACCCACTGGGCGGACACCACCACTGCACGCGATCCAGGGAGACGCCTCAGCACTACGTATGACGTGTGGGCTCAACCATCGATCGAGGGTCGAGACTATCGTTCAGGCCGGACGGTCAGGGTGACTCGTCAGAGGACGGGTCGAGGGGCAGGCCGCGGCGCAGGCGCTCCAGCCGGTCGCGGACGTCGCCGGAAATCCTGGT